>NZ_JAUBVR010000109.1:0-15246 GCF_036705955.1 Microcoleus sp. A6-C6
ACTGTGTAAACAACTTCAATAACATAATGGTCAAGCTTGGGGACAATCCTTATTTGGTCTACATTTTTAGCTTGAGTAGCCAACTCAATATTAGTCTGAGATAGTTTAACACTCCCTTTAGTCAAAGCAGGTTTTGATATTGCATCTATCGGATAAATTACAACATTTCTACCATGCTCTTTATGCTTGTATCCTGGTATTTTCGGTTTGCCAAGATATTTTTCAGGGTATTTTGACCAATCTTTAAGTGCAGTTAACCATCCTTTCCAAGCCTCAGCAACTCTACGAACAATCTGTTTGCTAACTTTTGTTGGTAGATACCTATAAGCTTCTAAGTTCTTAGTCTGGTGATAAATATTGATGGAGTTGTAATACTTTTTATTGACAAAAAAATATTGGCGCTGGATGTAGTTAGCAGAGTTGTATAGATGTTTTGATTGTAATGCTAAGTGGTCGCATTCTTTCCAAAATCTATGCTGTCTGTTAATTACGTGTTTTTCTACTAACTGCATTTGACTCGACATGAGTAAATGTATTGTCCTTCGTATTATATACGACTTCCTGCTGTCAAGATGGCAGGTAAAAAAAATTATAATGAGTCCAAATGCACCATTCCCATAACGCAAGACGCCCGCATCTGTAATCCAATGGCACAGAGCCAAAAACAAATTGAACTAGGGGCAAATAGTCTGGGGTGATGCGATCGCAACGAATGGCGCGGACAAAGCTACCCAAATAGTAAAGGATGGGTAGCTTTGTCCATAAATTAAGTTACAGTTTCAAACCCGTTTGAGAAATCCGAATTTGTCGTTAGCGGAGCCCTCGCAGACGAGGACTCCGCTAACGAAGAGGATCGCACTTGCACGGTTTTTCGCCCTAGCGTGTCCGCCGCACTGCGGGCCCGAAAATCTGCCAACAGACGCGCCACATTTTCCTGCCGTTTTCCTAGACTCGAAACACGGCGAGACTAAATCTGCTGATTGACTTGCACTCATCAATTCAATTTCAAAGCATTAACAGGCACATCATCCCAAGAACTAACAGTCCGCAACGTAGCAACCCAGCCCTGCTGTTTTTGCTCGGCCGTCAAATTCTGCTCAAAAGATGCGTGGCATTCCTTTGCTTGAGTCTCATCGCAACAAGCTATACAAGAATAAAGAATGCCCGACGGATCGATTTGCTCGTTTACCCAAATAATCACGATCTACTCTCTCAATCAAAATCTACTATCACTTAAATTTTCCTATATTTTTGGCAATTATTTACTTGATTTCTGAGTCTGCTTGGAGTGGACTTCGTTTGTATAGTCACGACTTCAATCGCCGACTCTTATCTTCGAGGCCAAAGTCGCCAAAGACTCGCCCGCAACCCGGCAAATGCGCCAATCGGGCATCACATCAGCACCGATACCCTGGTAAAATCCGATCGCCAATTCATTCCAATCCAAAACACTCCACTCCAAACGCCCGCAACCTCTTTCCACTGTCAACTGCGCCAAATAAACAATCAAAGACTTACCAATTCCCCGCCCGCGAAACTCAGGAAGCACAAACAAATCCTCCAAATAAATCCCCGGCTGAGTCAAAAAAGTAGAATAATTGTAAAAAAACAGTGCCCAGCCCACAATTCGACCTTCGCATTCTGCTAAAATCGCTTCAGCAAAAGGGCGCGAACCAAACAAATGATTTTCCAAATCTACCGCATTACCTGTTACCGCGTGAGATAACTTTTCGTACTCAGCTAAAGCCTTAATCAAATCAAACAGCACCGGCACATCGGCGCGGGTAGCTGGGCGCAAAATCACCTCATCAGACATAAATCAATAACTAATAAGCGACAATCAACAATTAAATATAACAGAAGTCAGAAGTCAATAGTCAGTAGTCAGTAGTCAGTAGTCAGTAGTCAGTAGTCATTAGTCATTAGTCATCTTGCCCTCCGAGCGACTTGCCCCGATCGTAGCCGAGGGGAGCCGAAGGGTGGTCATTAGTTATTAGTCATTTTACTCGTTACCAGGCAGGAGCCTGGTAACGTAGATTCAGAGGCTCTACCTCGTTTGGGACAATGGAGGCAGAGCCTCTAGATATCGATTCCCAGGCATGAGCCTGGGAACCAATTAAACCCGCGGAGGCGGGTTTTGTTTGTTTAGACGCGAATTCCATTCGCCGTCCGATATTTAAGACTTTTCAAAATGCAAACTCAATGTTTTCGAGCTTATTTCAACCAGCCCTTTAATCGTTCCGTCACTTGAGGGCGGCGCAGCTTTCGCATTGCCTTATTTTGAATTTGACGGACTCGTTCGCGGGACAAATTGAACAAACTGCTGACCTCTTCTAAAGTGTAAGGTTCGCCAGTTATCAAACCGTAACGCATAGCAACAATCTCTTTTTCCCGCTCAGTCAAAATATTATCTAACACCTCCAAAATATCTTGGCGCATCATCATCTCATTCATCTGAGCTTCTGGAGATTGGGTCGAGTTATCTTCAATAACATCCAAAAGTTCCGAACTTTCTTCCGAGCCGATACGGTGGTTGAGAGACAAAGATTGCCGACGTACTTGCTGGAGGTAACGAAGTTGTTCGGAAGTTACTTCCATTTCTTTAGCAAGTTCAGTTTCAGTGGGATTGCGTTGAAGAGAACGCTTCAAATCCCGATAAACTCTTTTGAGTTTATTTAACTGTTCGACAATATGAACCGGCAACCGAATTGTCCGCCCTTGATTGGCAATTGTCCGGGTAATTCCTTGGCGAATCCACCAATAGGCATAGGTAGAAAACTTATAACCCTTCTCAGGATCGAACTTTTCGGCGGCTCGATTCAAACCTAAAGCTCCTTCCTGAATTAAATCTAGAAAAGGTACGCCCCGATTGAGATAGCGTTTGGCAATTGAAACCACCAAGCGCAAATTTGAGCTGATCATTTTCCGTTTCGCCGACTGACACTGGTGGCGAAGCTGTTGCAGTTGAGTTTCGCTCACTCCCAAAGCCGACGCGAGTTCAGCTTTTGTTGGCATTCTGTCCAATTCCTGCTTTAAACGCTCTTCTAGTTCCTGAAGGGCTACCAATTCTTGAACGCGGCGTGCCAACTCCACCTCTTCGGTGGCACTCAGTAGAGGATAGCGAGCCATTTCTTTGAACAAAGCTCCCACGGGATCGTCGGCAGACCAACTGTTGTATGCTGACGCTCTACTTACCGTCGGACGATCGATCTCGGTGTCCTCATCCTCTGCGATTGCGAGTGAGGCTTCGGATTCCACCGCAAAACTGCCTAGGTCAGATTTTGCCATATAGTGTTTGGTGTCCGTGGGATGATTTGAAAACTATGCCTTCACTTTAACCAATTTAACCAGAAATTTCCGAAATCCATCTAGAAGTTCGTGGCTGATATCAGATTGCGCCAATTTTATCAATAAATTGGGTTTAAAACCCCGTCATTCTAGGACGGCTTGTTTTTTAAGCTTACGACATAAGTAAATATTTGCAACAAAACCAAAAATCTTAGTCTGGTACAGCTAGCATAAGAATATAGTGATGAGGTCGAGGTCATGCTAGTTTTTGAATTTAAAGCATACCGGAAACCAGAGCAATTTAACGCGGTTAATGAAGCAATTAGAACAGTGCAGTTCATCCGCAACAAAGCGTTGCGATTTTGGATGGACAACAAAAAGGTTGACAAATTTGACCGGAATAAATATAGTGCTGTTTTAGCTAAAGAATTTCCGTTTTGCGATCAATTAAACAGCATGGCTCGGCAGTCTAGCGCCGAAAGAGCATGGTCTGCGATCTCCCGATTCTACGACAATTGTAAAAAGAAGATTGCTGGCAAGAAAGGATTTCCGCAATTTCAAAAAGACAACCGCTCAGTTGAATATAAAACTAGCGGTTGGAAATTGGCGTCAGATCGAAAATAGATCACCTTTACAGATAAAAATGGCATCGGGAGACTCAAGCTAAAAGGGACACGGGATTTGCATTTTTACTCATGTACTCAAATTAAACGAGTCAGATTGGTAAAGCGTGCAGACGGGTATTACGTCCAATTCTGTATTCAGGCTGACCGCTCCGAAGTGATTGAAGTCACAGGTAGTGCCATCGGATTAGACGTGGGGCTGAAAGAATTCTACACCGATTCCAAAGGTATTGCTGTTGAAAACCCACGATTTCTTGCCAAAGGAGAGCGTAAATTAAACAAAGCCCATAGACGTGTTTCAAAGCGCGTTAAAGGCTCTAAGAATAGAGGTCAAGCTAGGGTGATTCTAGGGAAGCGCCACCTCAAAATAAGTAGGCAACGTAGAGACCATGCTGTGAAATTAGCACGGTGCGTAATCCAGTCTAACGACTGTGTAGCTTACGAAGATTTGAGGATTAAAAATATGGTGAAGAATCACTGTCTGGCTAAATCAATTAACGACGCTTCTTGGTATCAGTTCCGAGTCTGGCTGGAGTATTTCGGTAAAGTATTCGGAAGAATTACGATCGCCGTAATACCCAACGGGACAAGCCAGGAATGCTATAGCTGTGGAACGATTGTGAAGAAAAGTCTATCAACACGAACTCACGCTTGTAAATGTGGATGTGTGATGGACAGAGATTGGAATGCAGCTAGAGTCATCTTCGGTCGAGGATTAAGTACGGTAGAGCATACCGGAACTTGGGGTAATACCCTAAACGCTTGTGGAGAAATGACCGCTACCGATGTTGAAGCAATTCTGCATCGGCAAGTCAATTCTGTGAATCAAGAATCCCCATGCCTTTAGGCTGGGGAGTGTCAATGAGTTCGAGCCAATAAAGGAGCTGCCTGCAATAACTGCTGAGTATAAGGGTGCTGCGGATTAGTAAAAATATCCCTAGTCTTCCCGATTTCGACAATTTTTCCGGCATTCATTACCGCAATGCGATCGCAAAAAAACCTCGCCACCCACAAATCGTGCGTAATAAACAGATAAGTCAAATTAAATTCCTGCTTCAACTCCAACATCAGTTCTAATACTTGAGTCTGCACGCTAGCATCCAGCATACTCACCGGTTCATCGCAAATAATCAGTTGCGGCCGAGTAATCAAAGCCCGCGCGATCGAAACCCGCTGCTGTTGTCCGCCTGAAAGTTCCCCCGGATAGCGACGAAAGAAATCCTCCCCAGGAGTCAAACCCACCCGCTCTAACATTTGGATTACTTGTTTTTTAGCTTCCTCTGCATTAGCTAATTTGTGAATAAACAAAGGGTCAGCAATACTTTGTCCCACAGTCATCATCGGATTCAAGCAAGCGTGGGGGTCTTGAAATATCATTTGCATTTGACGGCGGTGCTTCCTGACAGCATCGCGCCCCAGGGCAGTGATATCTATTCCTTGAAATTCCACTTTGCCGCCAGTAGGGGGAATTAGCTGCAAAATCGATCGCGATAACGTACTTTTGCCGCAGCCGGACTCCCCTACCAGCCCTAGGATTTCCCCCCGTTCTAGCTCTAAGCTAACCCCATCTACAGCTTTAATTACCTGGCGATTCCTCGAAAATAATTGGTCTAATAAATTGCTTTCTAAACTGTAGTGCTGCTGCAAATTCGTCACTGTCAACAGAGGCGAATTTGACTGCGATTGAACCTGATAATTTTCTCGTTCCCCTCTTCCTTCTTCCTTCTGCCCTCTTCCTTCTTCCTTCTGCCCTCTTCCTTCTTCCTTCTGAATGTGCAAAGCTGCTTTGAGGAGCGATCGAGTATATTCGTGTTGCGGGCGTTCAAACACATCCAGCACCGGCCCAGTTTCCACGACTTTACCGCCGTACATCACCGCAATGCGATCGCAATACTCAGCCACCATCGCCAAATCGTGAGAAATTAGCAAAATAGCCGTTCCCCGTTCCGCGCAGAGTCTCGTTAATTCCTGCAAAATCTGGGCGGCGACAGTTACATCCAAACTCGTCGTCGGTTCATCCGCCACAATTAATTTCGGATCGAGCAAAAGAGCCAAAGCAATCGCCACTCTTTGGCGCATCCCGCCGCTAAATTCGTGGGGAAATTGTGACCAGCGAGAGGCGGGAATTTTCACAGCTTCCAAAATCTCGATCGCCCGTTTCTTCGCTTGCTTGCGATCCAAATTCGGTATGTGAGCTTGCAAAGTCTCAATGCAGTGTTCTCCCACAGTCATCAAAGGATCGAGACGAGTCATCGGATCTTGAAAAATCAACCCCACAGCTTCGCCCCGAAACCGTCTCAGCCGCGAAGCATTCATCTCAAACACCGACTCACCCGCAAAACCAACCCGCCCCTCAATCAGCGTCGAATCCGGCAACAACCGCATCGCCGCCCTTCCCAAAGTTGACTTACCGCAGCCAGACTCCCCAACCAATCCCAGTTTTTCCCCTGCTTCCAGCGTCAGGGAAACGCCGTCAACCGCCCAACCGGATTGGCCCCGCCGCTGAGGATAAGCTACTCGCAAATTTTCAACGGAAAACAAAGAATAGTCATTAGTCATTAGTCATTAGTCCTTAGTCTGTTGTCTGTCAACAGTTAACTGTTGACAGTTAACTGTTAACTGTTGTTATTTGTTATTTGTTATTTGTTATTTGTCAATATACTGACGGTTAGTTGTTAGCTATTAGTATTCTTCAGGACTTATTAGTTATTGGCAAGAGACCGATATGCTGTTTTTAAATACCAATATAAATTGCTACAAACAAAGATTTTATCACTACATCATTAAGCTGTTCTGCACTTAAATTGTATGTCAAAAATCAATAAAACTCTTGTGGGACGTTGCTCTGAGCAGCGTCCAGAATTTCCAGTTTAAATGCGCAACAGCTTAACCGACCAACCGCTTACTAACAACAGTGAACAGTCAACCGTTAACAGTCAACCGTCAACTGTCAACTGTCAACTGACAACTGTCAACTGTCAACTGACTAAATTTCCCTTCGCTTCAACTCAGCTCTCCGCAGTATATAAGTTGCCGCACAATCAGCGTGGGGATGATCTGCTAAAACTTCCGCAAGTTCCAACACATATCCGGCGATATCTGGCCCCAGCTTCTCCGTCAGCACTTGACGCTCGCGAGAGGCGAGCTCTTGCACGCGGGCCTTTGCTTGCCAGTTGGGAGAAAACATCTTGTCAATCTCGGTATGGAATCCTAGACTTTCGAGAATGTCCCACTCGCCGTTGTCGCACCAAATTCCCCCGCACAGCATACAGCGCTCTATGTAAAAGGGCACTCTGCTAAACGGAACTTTCGCCCGCGACAAATAGTGACCGTCTTCGGGACACAGTGCTGCTTTGCTGTCGTAGGGAGATGGCGTGAATTCTATGCCGAGAGTCCCTGTCGCCTCAGGTTTCTCGGATTTGTTGTACCACTGGCTCTGCTCTTTCTGCCAAGCTTCGTATTCTCTGCCTGGAATCCAGATACCGTAACAGTTGGGACACCACTGCACCGACATACTGCCGGCTAAGGTGCCTCCTTCTAAGTTGGGATGTTTACATTTTGGACATTCCACCGCTTTATTTCTCCTTGCCTTCTTTATTCCCTGTTAATTCAGTTATTAATTCTGCATCTGGACGGGCCCGCTCAGCACCAGAATTTTTTTGCAGCACCGCACCGCAGTAGCCAATTAGCGTGTTGATTCGCGAATTAGCTGCACTTTGCCTCGCCTCTGCTGTCGCTGGCTGCTTCGCAGCTTGCAAAAACGTGACATCTGTCCCCAATAACCGCAGTTGCTTGTGAATTTCCGTCAAATAGGACTGCTCTGGGGGTGTGTCTGAGGTGTCTAACTCGCCGCTGGGGGCTCTCATAATTTGGTTCCCGAAAAATTGTTGCACTTTTCTGTATTCGATCGCCAGCGCTGCTCGATCGAGATTATCTTGTGCAGCAGTTCTTTGTAGCTGTTCGAGTGCTTGCTGTAATTCTTGGTAGCACTGGCGGCGGTCTTCGGACAATATCATGTTTTGTAAACAAATTTTTCTTTATAATCAAAGTAGATTCTTGCTTAAGCTTTGCTCATATTAAGGGAAGCCGTGCATTTTTGCAGCAATTCCCGGTTTTCTGAGAAAATTTCATCACTGGCAGCCCTGACTCGATCGCTCTGGCTTCTGCTTTTAGTTTAGCGTTTGCCGTGAATGCCGATCGCCCGCTACGTCCACTGCTACCGCCAAAATATCCTTATTTTACCCGATCGACCGATCGCAGTGGCGGTAGTGGAGTCAATATATTTTCCTACCTGCGACGGGGGGCAGATCCCCATTAGATAGATATAGTTAACAAAAAAATCGACTATTTTTTGGGATTGCAAATTGTGGCATTCAATTAGTTTAGTATAACTAAACACATAATTTTGGCAATTCAAGCAAAAACCAGCTTTTAACCATTTGTATTTCTAAGTTTTAAAGGTGTACCCCATGAACGCGAACACTCTAACTCCCTCTCCTTCGATCGATCCTGCTGTAGTTCCCGATTGGCTGCAAGAATGCCTGAATTCTCGATCGCCCGTAGAAGTAGACCCCAAATCCAGTTGTCCGACTAGCAACAGCTTAATTTGTCGAGCCTTTGAATTTGCCCGCGACTTGCACGAAGGACAGTACCGCAAATCTGGAGAACCTTATATTTGCCATCCCGTAGCTGTAGCTGGAATACTCCGGTATATGGGCGGCAACAGCGTGATGATTGCCGCCGGTTTCCTCCATGACATCGTGGAAGATACAGATATTAGTCTCGAAGAAATAGAACAGCGGTTCGGCGCGGAAGTACGACAATTAGTCGAAGGTGTCACCAAGCTTTCTAAGTTTAATTTTTCCAGCAAAACAGAGCGCCTTGCCGAAAATTTCCGCCGAATGTTTCTCGCAATGGCTAAAGATATTCGCGTGATTGTTGTCAAACTAGCAGACAGACTGCACAACATGAGGACTTTGGAGCATTTGTCCGAAGAAAAGCAGCGCACCATTGCCCTAGAAACCCGAGATATTTTTGCTCCCCTGGCGAACCGTTTGGGTATCGGACGCTTTAAGTGGGAATTGGAAGATTTAGCGTTTAAATACCTGGAACCGGAAGCTTACCGCGAAATTCAGGACTTGGTGGCAGTCAAGCGAGCCGATCGAGAAACTCAACTCGCAGAAGTCACAGATAGTTTGCGAGAAAGACTTGACAGTTTAGGCATTAAATGCTACGAAGTCAGCGGCCGTCCCAAACATTTGTACGGGATTTATGGGAAGATGCAGCGCCGCCAAAAAGGGTTCAACCAAGTGTACGATATGGCTGCGGTGCGGATCATAGTAGAAACTAATGATGACTGTTATCGGGCTTTGGCGATCGTCCACGATTCATTCCGTCCAATTCCCGGCCGCTTCAAAGATTATATCGGTTTACCAAAAGCCAACCGCTATCAATCTTTGCACACCGGAGTAATCGGCACCAGCGGGCGCCCCATCGAAGTACAAATTCGCACCGTAGCAATGCACCACATTGCCGAATACGGCATCGCCGCCCACTGGAAATACAAAGAAACCGGCGGTTCCAACACCACAGTCACCGGCGACGACGAAAAATTTACCTGGCTGCGACAACTCCTAGAATGGCAAACCGATCTCAAAGACGATCGCGAATATTTACAAAGCATTAAAGACAACTTATTCGACGAAGATATCTATGTTTTCACTCCTAACGGAGACGTGATTGCACTCAACAGCGGATCAACACCCGTAGATTTTGCTTACCGCATTCACACAGAAATTGGCAATCACTGCACCGGCGCCAGAGTCAACGGGCGAATGGTGACACTAGACAAGGTTTTAAAGAATGGCGACATTGTAGAAATCTTGAACCAAAAAAACGGCCATCCCAGCTCAGACTGGCTGAATTTTGTCAAGACAAACGGAGCAAAAAACCGAATTCGGCAGTGGTTAAAGCGATCGCACCGAGATGAAAACCTCGCTCGCGGGCGGGAATTGCTCGAAAAAGAATTAGGCAAAAACGGCTTAGAATCCTTGCTAAAATCCGAGCCCATGCAATCAGTAGCTCACCGCTGCAACTACCACAGCGTCGAAGACTTAATCGCAGGTTTGGGCTACGGCGAAGTCACCCTAAACCTCGTAGTAAATCGCCTGCGAGATTTAGTAAAAGTGCAGCAAAAAATAGAAGCCGCACCGGGAGGAACCCACGAATTGCCGCAGCTAATACCGGCATCGACTGCACCGAAACCCGTACCGAGTTCATCTCCGAGCAAATCGCCGATCGCAGGTGTAGAAGGATTGCTCTACCATATAGCAGGCTGTTGTTGTCCAATTCCCGGAGAAGCAATTATTGGAGTTGTGACTCGCCTGCGCGGAATTTCGATTCATCGCCAAGGCTGTTCAAATGTTGAGAATGTGCCTGGAGACAAGTTAGTTCCCGTGAGTTGGAATTCCAGCAACCGCAATGAATCTCGCCCCAATACTTATCCGGTTAACATTCAAGTTGAAGCCCTCGATCGAGTGGGAGTTCTCAATGATGTATTATCGCATTTGAAGGACAACAAAGTGAACGTCCGCAGCGCTCAAGTCAAAACATATCCTGGATTGCCGGCATTAATTGACTTGTGCATGGATATCCAGGATAAAGAACAGTTTGAGCGGACTTGTATGCAGATTAAAAATATGAGCGATATTTTAAATTTGCGGAGGCTGAGCGAAGGAACTTAAGAGAAAATTCACCGCATGGCACAACTTAGCCTTAACTCCGTGATTCCTTCAGAAAAGCTGACGAACTATTTATTGATCCGGCTTCCTAAAGATGACAAATCTCAGTTTCTCGCTCGGGGTGGTTACAATCTAGAAAACTGGCAGCAGTTTGAGCGAGATTTGAGAGTCCAGATACTTTCATTGGAAGCGGAGCCAATGGAAAACACAAAATACGGTCAAAAGTACATGATTCGAGGTAGTTTAACAGGGCCAAACGGTAGAACTTTACAAGTCAAAACCGTTTGGATAGTCACTTTATCCGAAACGAGATTTGTTACATTAGTTCCTGATTAACAAGAGGTAATCCGCCATGAAATTTGGACTTTTTTCACAAGTAGCATTGCGCGAAGACATCCCCAATTACAATCTAAAAAAAGGTGCTGTAGCAACTATTGTTGAGCATTACCCGATGCCGGAAGGTCAAGAAGACGGTTATAGTTTAGAGGGTTTCAATGTCGAAGCAATTACAGTTGAAGTTGCCGAGTCCCAGATTGAATCAATAAAAGCTCCTGTTTTGCAGCTTGGCAAATTAAGCTAACGCCGACATCCGCGAGAAGTATTTGTGTGTGTGTGCGCTGCATACCTTACCATACGTAGCGTGTCAAACCACTTTTTGCATAATTCCTCCCCTTATTTCGCCGGAGTCGCAGGCTTTGACTCGCCCAACTTTTGCTGCAAAAACTGCCGCGCCACTTGGGCGGCATCCTCCTGTTTTCCATCAACTTGATAGTTGAGTTTTCGCATATCTTCCTCGGAGATTTTGCCGCCCAACTCTGCGAGCACTGGGCGCAATTCTGGGTATTTCTCCAAAATTTGCGATCGCATAACCGGAACAGCTTCGTAGGGCGGAAAATAGTTCTTGTCATCTTTCAGGACTACTAAACCCAAACTTTGAATCAAACCATCCGTCGTATTACCGGCAATCACATCTACTTCTTTTTGTTGCAGCGCTTGATAAAGCAATCCTAACAGCAACTCCTTCGGTTCTTCGGCAAACTTAATCCCGTAAGTTTTAGCTAATCCGGGAAATCCATCTTCTCTCTCTTTGAATTCCGGGCCGAAACCCGCGCGCAATTTTGGTGCAGCTTTTCCTAGTTGGGATAGAGTTTGCAAGTTGAGTTTTTTGGCATCGTCTCCGCGCATAATAATCGCAAAACCGTTATTAAATCCCAGCGGTTCAGTCAATTCTGCTTGAAACTGTTTGGGATATTCTTGTTTGAGGTAATCGAGGACTTTCTTGGGGTCAGAAATCGGCTTTTGTTTGAGAATGTTGGTAAAACCTGTGCCCGTATATTCGACGTACAAGTCGATTTTACCCGTTGCTAGGGATTGATGGCAAAGCGAGCCTCCGAGGTTGAGTTTGCGTTCTACTTTGATATCTGTTTTGGTTTCGATGTGAATAGCTAAAATTTCTGCTAAGATGACTTGTTCTGTAAAGTCTTTCGAGCAAATAACAATTTGTTTTTGAGAAGTAGAATTGCAGCTTGTGACTGCAAACAAGCAAAGTAATGATAAGCAGGAAGATAAAAAATGGCTTTTTGATATTTTCATTTTTTTATTGTAACATTTATATATATAGATTCAGGAGAAAATATGCTATTGAGTGTCAGCGATATTATCCGCCAGCAGCGACAATTTTTTGCGACTGGAAAAACTAAAGATGTGGATTTTCGGATCGAACAACTCAAGCATCTCAAAAGTGCGATCGTCTCCAATCAATCACGGATTGTCGATGCTGTCAAGGCTGATTTGAACAGGCCGGAGTATGAGGCTTATTTTGAAATTGCATCGATCGCAGAAGTTAATTATGCGATCAAAAACGTGAAATCGTGGGCCAAGCCCAAAAAAGTGCCGACATCGATCGATCAATTCCCCGCATCAGCCCGCATTTACCCTGAACCTCTGGGCGTAGTTTTAATCATCGGGCCCTGGAATTACCCATTTCAGCTCATGATATCACCTTTGGTCGGGGCGATCGCCGCCGGCAACTGCGCCATCCTCAAACCCTCAGAAATCGCCTCGCACACCTCCGAAGTTGTCACCGACATGATTTCCAAAACCTTCGATCCCGCCTACATCGCAGCCATCGAAGGAGGAGTCGAAACCAGCCAACAATTATTAGCCGAAAAATTCGACCACATCTTCTTTACCGGAGGCACAAAAATCGGTAAAATAGTCATGGCAGCCGCCGCCAAACACCTCACACCTGTAACATTAGAATTGGGCGGCAAAAGTCCTTGCATTGTAGACTCAGATATTCAAGTTGAATACACGGCTAAACGGATTGCGTGGGGGAAATTCATCAATGCTGGTCAAACTTGTATCGCCCCAGATTACCTATTAGTTGATAAAAAAGTTAAACCCGCTTTAATGCAAGCAATTAAAGCAGCACTTCACGAATTTTATGGCGACGATCCACAGCAAAGTCCCGACTATTCCCGAATTATCAATCAGCATCATTTAGGACGTTTGACAGAGTTTATCAAAGACGGCGAAATTGTCGCGGGTGGCCAAACCAACGCCGAAGATAAATATATTGCCCCGACGGTAATCGACAAGGTTTCCTGGGATTCGCCAGTGATGCAGGATGAGATTTTTGGGCCGATTTTGCCAGTTTTGGAGTATGAAGAGCTCGGAGAGGCGATCGCCCAAATCAACGCCCGCCCCAAACCCCTAGCTTTGTATTTGTTTTCAAAAGATAAAGATAAACAAAAGCGAGTTTTGCGGGAAACTTCTTCCGGCGGAGTTTGCATCAACGACACGGTTATGCAAGTCGGAGTCACAACTTTACCTTTTGGCGGAGTTGGCGACAGCGGCACCGGCAGCTATCACGGAAAAGCCAGTTTTGACACTTTTTCACATCAAAAAAGTGTGCTGCAAAAGTCATTTTTACTTGACTTAAAATGGCGCTATGCTCCCTATCTAGGTAAGTTGGATTTGATTAAGAAAATTATCGGTTGAGCGATCGCACTTTTAGGGCGGGCTTAAGCAACATCTAAATAAAAATAAGATGGCCCTGTCATCCCGCCCAGATTATCATAGTATTGTCTAACATTGAACTTAATACACTGACAATATGAACGAGAATTTACCAGAAATTTTAGCAGAATTGCGTCACTACTTTAATGATTTGTACGGCGATAGACTTGTACAGTTAATCCTTTACGGTTCCCAAGCCAGAGGAGACGCACAACCAAATTCTGATATTGATATTTTGGTTGTTTTGAACGAACCTGTGAGTGCTGGCAAAGAAATCGCTCGCACCAGTGAATTTGTTGCCGCTTTGTGCTTAGATCGTACTGTAGTAATTTCTCGGACTTTCGCCTCCGCAGCACGTTTTCAGCAAGAGAAAAGTCCTTTCTTTCTAAATGTTCGCGGAGAAGGAGTACCGATTTGATCCCAGAACAAATTTCTCTTTTAACAAAAGCCAGTGAAAGCTTGCGGGCAACTAAGTTGTTAGCTGGAAGAAATAGGTTTGTAGTGCGGACTAAAGTCCGCATAATTTAATAAATAAATTAAACATCTACCACACTTCTTTCTTTCCACAAGCTGAGATGTAAAGAGAGGCAGAGCCTCCGGATCTGCATTGCCAGGCCAAGCCTGGTAACGAGTCAATAGCTTAAGTTATTAAATTTTCATTCTTTAGTCCGTAGAATTTAATGCGGACTAAAGTCCTCACTACAAACCTTTTGAATTTAACGAAATTAGATGCTGGGAAATCAGCCACCTGCTTCTGGTTGCTTGAGTTAAAATAATATCAACTATTCCCCAAAATGCTTATGTTTCCTAAATATCCCGTGCCTCAAACAGAACCGCCCCGATCGCCCAAAGAAACGCTCCCCACGATGTACGATCTACCTAGCGAAAATCCGGAGGAACCTGGTTTGCCCGACGAATTTCACGGCTTGCAACCGCAGTTGCTCAGCTATACCTTCCGCCCTTCCAGATATTCCGCTGCCCAAATATTTAGCGGGGCTGACATGAATCTTTACTACGACTCGCGTCACCCGCTTTGGTACAAGCGCCCGGATTGGTTTGGAGTTGTGGGAGTTTCCCGATTGTACGATGAAGTCGATATGCGGCTGAGTTATGTTGTTTGGCAAGAGGGTGTTAATCCTTTTGTGATTGTAGAATTGCTCTCGCCGGGAACAGAAAAGGAAGATTTGAGAGACGATCGGGAAAATGTACCGCCAGCATCCGCAGGCGTAGTGGATAATGGTCAAATAAGTCAGGAACAGAGTCAGGAAAAACCGCTCAGAAAATGGGAGGTTTACGAGCAAGTTTTGCGGATTCCTTATTATGTTGTTTTCAGCCGCTACACTAATCGATTGAGAGCTTTTAAATTGGATGGAGCTCGCTATGAAGAATTAGAACTTTCAGACTCGCGCCTGTGGATGCCTGAGATTGATTTAGGCTTGGGTTTGTGGCAAGGAGATTATCTGGGAGTCGATCGACTGTGGTTGCGCTGGTACGATATTGACAACTCCCCAGCCCTAAAGGGACGGGGATTCATAAGACCATAATTTAAGTCTTACAGGTGCTGACAAATCACC
>NZ_JAUBVR010000110.1:0-15129 GCF_036705955.1 Microcoleus sp. A6-C6
CAATGTCCGAAGCAATAGCTGGAGTCACTGAGAAGCCTACGCCATACTGTACTCAGTTGGCGTAGGAGTATGTCACTCTCGGACAATCCACCCGCGACTTTTATATTGATTGCCGCATTTTTATCTCGGTCGTGAACAGCTCCGCAAAATAAGCAAGTCCATTCGCGAACCGAGAGTTCTTTTTTACCGCCAATTTGTCCGCAGCAAGAACATCGTTGGCTGGTTGGTTCCCAGCGACTGATTACTATGAAATCTCTTCTATATATGGACGATTTAGCTTCCAGCATTGTCCGAAAACTTCGCCAACCCAAATCAGAAATAGCACGAGATAATTTGCGGTTTTTCATCATACCGGAGACGTTAAGGTCTTCCAAAACTATCGTTTGGTTTTCACGAATAATTCTGGTACTCAACTTGTGTAGGAAATCTTTTCGGGTGTCGGAGATTTTGGCATGAATCTTTGCCACTCTCCGGCGTGCTAATTCCCTCCGCTTGCTTCCCTTCTTTTTTCTAGATAGCTTGCGCTGTGATGAGCGAAGCTTCCTCAGATGCTTCTTGAGTGGCTTGGGAGATTTTACTTTTTCGCCTGTACTCAAAGTAGCGAAGTCGGTAATACCTAAATCTATACCAACAGATTGTCCGTTGTCGGGCAAGACTGCCGGATTAACTTCAACCACAAAGCTAGCAAAGTATCGATTCGCAGCGTCTTTGATTATTGTGACTGAGCTTGGCGCAGACGGTAGATACCTTGACCAGACAACCTTGATTCGCCCAATCCTAGCAAGGTAGACTTTCCCGTGTTTGATAGAAAAACCCCCTATCCTCAACCGTGCAGACTGTTTGCCGTTACGCTTCTTGAATTTGGGGCGCTGTACTTTCAGACCTTTTCTTTTGCCTTTAAGTGAATCAAAGTAGTTTTTCCAAGCTACTCCTAAATCAGCAATCGATTGTTGTAGTGGAATGTTTGACACTTCCGCTAGCCATTCTCGCTGTTCTAGTTTTTTAGCTTGGGTAATGAAGGTCTTTTGTAAATCCCCATTACTGGGTAGCTTGTCTGATGAGTTACAGAATGCTAGTGAATCGTTCCATACAACCCGACAGCAACCAAACAATTTAGCAAGGCTACGAACTTGCCCAGAAGTTGGATATATGCGGTATTGATATCGTTGTTTCATGTAACTATTTTAGCAGTAAAACAACCATTGAAAAATGTACATATGTTAAAATTCCGGCTAACTCAAAAATGAAGGCGGTTGAAACCGCTGCCGACTTTTCCCCGTGTCTAAAGCCAGGGGCTTGCGTCTCGTTTTCCGGTCAGCAAGAAAAGGGAAGAGGAAAGAAATTCCCAATTACCAATTCCCGATTACCAATTCCTGATTACCCTTGGAATATTCCCAATCTGCCCGTTTTTGACCAAAACTCGATCGCTCCACCCAACCCCGCACCAGTCAGAGAAACAGCAGCTAATATCACAAAAGTCCGCCATCTTTGGTGACCAAATATTTGAATATCGAGTCTGGCCAAAGCTCCGGCTGAAGTCAAGACTAAACCAGTCACAAATAGGTGCATCCAGGTAACAACTATAACTGCCAAAAAAGCTCCTAAAATGATCGAAATAAAAGCCCCGACATCACTGGAAATCCACCGCATAATCCATCTTTTTGTGTCCTTCAGCGGGAACGACAAGGCGATAGCTAACACTAAAATAGCACCTACGGCTAAAAACCAAGTCAGGTGCGGAGGAATATCAAACTCTGATAATTTCCAGCCAAAAATGAAATAAGTAGTAAAAAGTAGAGTGAGCGAAAGCCAAGAATTTTTTCTCATCTGATGAAAAGATTAGGGAAACCAGTTAAAAAAGATGATCCCGATAAATTATGGGTGGTTTTAGAGGTTAGTAGAAATAGCTTGCACCGGACAAGTAGGGATGCACTGCTCGCAGACGATACAGCGCGATCGAGCAAACGTTAGTTTAAAGCTTTCTGGGTCAAGGGTCAAGGCTTCTGTCGGGCAAACCCCGGTGCACAAGCCGCAGTGAACGCAGATGTCTTCATCAATGAGTATTTCCCGGCTGGCTAGGGAAACACCGATGCTTTGCGATCGCATCCAGTCGATCGCCGCTTCTAGTTGGTCAATGTCCCCTGATAACTCTAGCACCAGTTTGCCCACTTGATTTGGAGCCACCTGAGCGCGGATAATGTTGGCTGCAACATTAAAATCCTTTGCCAGTCGATAGGTGACAGGCATTTGGATCGATCGTTGGGGAAACGTCAGCGTTACCCGTTTTTTCACTTTGACCTCGGTAATTTACAAACAATCTTTCTGATCTTAAGTTTTAACGCACTTGGTCTAATTACTGGTATTAGCCAATTTTTTTATAAGATTGGTCTGATTATCTCAAAATGTGGTATAATCTGTATCTGTTATTAAAAATAAAAACATAAAAATAAAATCACCATTTATTTTATGAGTCTAAATTCGCCGAACTCAACTGCTGCCCCCACACCCAAAAATTCCGAAATAAACGTCGCCGCGCGCGTCAGAAACTTATTGATCGTATTAGCTGCGATCGCCCTTTCAGTATCTATCTTTGTGGGACTACGAACTCAAACGCCATCAAGTAGTCTCACCGAAATGGCAAAAGCCTCCGCACCGCTAGAAACAGCTTTAGTAAACGGCAAGCCGACACTCATGGAATTTTATGCTGATTGGTGCGGTAGCTGTCAAGCAATGGCTAACGATCTGAGCGCCATCAAACAGAAATACGTCGAACCGCTGAATTTTGTCATGCTGAATGTAGATAACGACAAATGGCTGCCAGAAATCACCAAATATCGAGTTGATAGCATTCCACACTTTGTCTACTTGAACAATAAAGGCAGCAGCGTTGCAGAAACGATCGGCGAAATGCCACGCAGTATTATGGAAGATAATTTAGATGCTTTAATTGCAGAAAAACCAATACCGCACTCGCAAGCTTCCGGTCAAGTTTCTGATTTTACTCCCGCCACAGGGCCTGTGAAAACAAGTAGCTCCGACCCGCGCGCCCACGGCAGTCAAGTACAGTAGTCAGTTGACAGTTGACAGTTGACAGTTGACAGTTGACAGTTGACAGTTGACATATTAAACAAGATTGCAAAAATCCGAAAATACCCTGAAACCATCTGCGTCAATCGGTGTTGATCTGCTCGATATCTGCGGTTGCTCTATGACTCGAAGATTTCTGCAATCTTGTCTATTCTGTCCGGTCGATTACCCCGAATCTGGTAAGGGCGGGTTCACCAACAATATTTGCCAAAAATTGACAATCTCAAAAACCCGCCCCGACCGAGATATCGCGGTTAATTGACAGGACATGATACCAGTTGTCAGTTATCAGTCGATCGCAACTTTAGCAAATTTTGATTGCGGGCGATCGACTACCTCTCAAGAAATATTTAACAAACTTTATTGAAAATTTATTAAAATTTATTATAATGGCAAAATGCGAAGTCTCAATACTCGATCGCTCCCGATAAAAAATAAAGCTCGATTCAAATAACTTGGTTGGAATCCCCCCGACTCATTCCTTCGCAGGCTGACTGACGCAGTAATCTAAAATCTAAAATCTAAAATCTAAAACCTAAAATCCAATGACCGCCGACAAACCCGGATTCAGCATTAGCGGCATCTCAATCCGCCGCCACATCGGTACTCTGATGTTGACACTCGCAATCATAGTCGTGGGCTTTTTCTACATCACCCAACTGCCCGTTGACTTGCTACCCTCCATCACCTATCCCCGCATCGGCGTGCGCCTAGACGCCCCCGGAATCTCCCCAAAAGTCGCAGTTGACGAAGTTACCCGCCCCCTCGAACAAGGACTTTCCGCCACCGAAGGAGTCATCCAAATATTTTCCCGCACCCGCGAAGGACAAGTCAGCGTCGATTTATTCTTCAAGCCTGGGGGCAACATTGACCAAGCCCTCAACGATGCCACCGCCGCCGTCAACCGCATCCGCAACCGACTTCCCGACAATGTTGAAGCCCCCAGGCTGTTCAAAGCTGACCCTTCCCAACAACCTGTTTATGAATTTGCCCTCACTTCCAACTCCCTGCAAGGAGTTGATTTGCGCGTATTTGCCGACGAAGAATTATCGCGAGAATTAAACGTAATTCCCGGAGTAGCATCAGTTGACGTTGCCGGCGGCGTACAAGAAGAAATTCAAGTAAATATTGATTTAAATCGCTTGCAATCTTTAGGCGTTAGTATTTCCGATGTTTTAAGCGCCCTCGAAGCCCGCAATCTCGATACTTCCGGCGGGCGGCTGCGACAAGAATCGGCAGAACCTTTAACCCGTACAGTCGGACGATTTCGGAGTGCCAAAGAAATCCAAGAAATTTCCTTTCAAGTATCTGGTTCCACTCCGCCAAAACGAGTTTTTTTACGAGATTTCGCCAAAGTAATTGACGGGACAGAAGAAGAACGAGTTAAAGTATTTCTCAATCAAAAACCCGCTGTAAAAATCAGCATTCAAAAACAGCCGGACGCAAACACGATTACAGTTGTAGATGGCATAAAAAAGAAACTCGAAGAATTAAAAGAATCAGGATTAATCACCGAAAGCACCACAATAGTCACTACCTCAGATGAGTCTAAATTCATCCGAGATTCTATCAGCAACGTCGTATTTTCAGGTTTGACTGGGGCTGCTTTAGCTGGTGCATCAGTTTTGTTGTTCCTCGCTTCCCTGCGCCAGACTTTTATTATTGTCTTGGCAATTCCCCTCGCAACTTTAATGGCGATTATCCTGATGGGGCTTTTTCATCTGTCTCTGAATATCTTTAGTTTAGGAGGTTTGGCGCTCGGTGTGGGCATTGTGGTCGATAACTCGATCGTTATGTTGGAAAATATTGTCGAAGGAACTAGCAATCATAAAAACCAGGGATTAAGTAACAAACAGTTGATCCAGCAAGCAGAAAATAGCAGCCAAGAATTAGAATCAGCTTTATTTGCCTCCACTATTACTAACTTAGTTGCCGTACTGCCATTTTTGCTGATCGGCGGCTTAGTTTCCCTGCTGTTTAACGAGCTAATTCTCACCATCACTTTTTCAGTCGCCGCGTCTTTGATTGTCGGATTAACTGTTGTACCGATGATGGCTTCTCGACTGCTAGCATTGCCCGTATCCAGCGGTTTGAGCAACTTTTGGCCGCTGCAAGCATTCAACCGATCTTTTACCAATGCTACCGCCGGCTACGGGAAATTTTTATCAGGAATAGTGCGGTGGCGGTTAATTGTAGTTGTACTGGCGATTGTTATATTGGGCGGCGGCAGTTGGCAGATGGCTGGTCAAATTCCCCAGGAAATCTTACCTCAAATTAGTACCGGTCAAGCGAGATTATTTGCTTTGTTTCCGGCAGGTACTAATTTGGCAACCAATCAAAGAGTGATGGCGGAAGTCGATAAAATTCTACTCAGTCAGCCGGAAACTGAATACTCTTTGACTACGGTGGGCGGGCTGTTGTTCGGCACTACTACGAGCGAGAATTTGCTGCGCGGTGGCAGCAATATTACACTAAAAGCAGGCAGCGATACTTTAGCTTTTGTGGAAAAAGTTAATCAAGAATTGAAGAAAGTTAATATACCTAAAGGAACTCGGTTGCGACTGATTCCTGAAAATGTGCGCGGTTTGGTTTTGACTAATTCTCCGGTGCGCGGTGCGGAGGTTGATGTTATGCTTCAGGGCGAAAACGAGCAGGTATTGCTGCAAGCTGGCCGCGACATTTTGGAGACTTTGGAAAAGAAGGTAAAGTTAGCCAGCTTTCGCCCGGATACCGATCCGCCGCAACCGGAAGTGCAAATTCGCCCGAATTGGGAACAAGCGGAAATCTACGGGTTGAGTGCGAGGGAAATTGGAGAAACTATTCAGACAGCAATTCAAGGTGCTGTTCCCACGCAGTTGCAGCGGGGAAACCGTTTGGTTGATGTGCGGGTACAGTTCGATCGCGCTTCTATCCAGTCAATTTCTGAACTAAAATTTATCCCTTTAACTGCGAGGAATAACGCTCGCATTCGCTTGGGCGACGTGGCGAGTATTGAGGTGGGAAAAGCACCGGGAGAAATTCAAAGACTCAACCAGCGCCAAGTTTTCTTGATTGCTGGGAATATTAATAAGGGTGCGAGTTTGGGGGATGCTTTGAAACAAGTGGATGCTGTTTTGGCGGACATCAAATTGCCGCCGGGAGTGCGAGTGATTCCGAGTTCGGCGGCGGAAACTAACCGGGAATTGCAAAGTTCGCTGATTATTTTAGGCTCTTTGGCGGCGTTTTTGGTATTTGTGGTGATGGCGGTGCAGTACAATTCGCTTGTCGATCCGCTGGTGATTATGTTGACGGTTCCTCTGGCTTTGGCTGGCGGGATTTTGGGGCTGTATGTGACTAAAACTGCGATCGGCGCGACGGTGATTGTGGGGGCGATTTTGCTGGTGGGGATTGTGGTAAACAATGCGATTATTATGGTGGAACTGGCAAACCAAATTCTGGAAGACGAAAAGGTCGATCGCGCGACAGCAATTCTCAGGGCTGCACCTCAACGTTTGCGGCCAATTTTGATGACAACTATCACCACAGTTTTGGGTTTATTTCCGCTAGCTTTGGGAATTGGAGAGGGCTCAGAGTTTTTGCAACCTTTGGGGGTTGTGGTGTTTTCCGGTTTGTCCCTAGCGACGCTGCTGACGCTGTTTATCATTCCGTGTTTTTATATTTTGCTGCACGATTTCTTTGGGATGTTTTCAGCGAAGAAGTCGCAGACAGTGGCTATTCCCGTGCACAAGGCGGGGGGAAAGACTACGAATTGATTGATCATAGCCTCGTTGATTTACGGGCGGTTTCCTGGAGTCTGGCGGGGGTTTAAACCCCTGTCGGACGAGGAAACTCACAAGATTTATCATCGCCTCTACCATATTTCAAGCGTTTAAGCGACACCCCAGCCACGCCAGCCGACGCCCCACCAGCACCCCACGGCCTGATATTTTCTTGTCTCAGTCTCATAAAGTTACATTCCGTTACAATAGAAAAAGTAAACAGAACTTGCAGGCGAGCTAAACAATCAATGCGCTTAATCTTAATGACCGGAAAAGGCGGCGTCGGCAAAACCTCCGTAGCCGCTGCTACAGGGCTGCGCTGCGCCGAATTGGGATACAAAACCCTAGTGCTGAGCACAGATCCCGCCCATTCCTTGGCCGACAGCTTCGACATGGAACTCGGACACGACGCTCGACTGGTCAAACCCAATTTGTGGGGAGCAGAATTGGACGCTCTCAGGGAATTAGAAGGCAACTGGGGAGCAGTCAAACGCTACATTAGTGACGTTTTGAGAGCGCAGGGACTTGATGGCGTGCAAGCTGAAGAATTAGCCATTTTGCCGGGAATGGACGAAATATTTGGTTTAGTGCGGATGAAACGCCATTACGACGAGGGAATTTATGATGTTTTAATTATCGATTCCGCACCCACCGGCACAGCATTGCGATTGCTAAGTTTGCCGGAAGTTGGCGGCTGGTACATGAGAAAATTTTACAAACCATTGCAAGGTATATCTGTTGCCCTCAGACCTTTAGTTGAACCGTTTTTTAGACCACTTGCGGGATTTTCTTTGCCCGACAAAGAGGTGATGGATGCACCTTACGAATTTTACGAACAAATCGAAGCTTTGGAAAAGATTTTAACTGATAATACTGTGACTTCGGTAAGGTTAGTTACGAATCCTGAAAAAATGGTAATTAAAGAATCTTTGCGCGCTCATGCCTATTTGAGTTTGTACAATGTTGCTACAGATTTAATCGTAGCTAATCGAATTATTCCCGAAGAAGTAACCGATCCATTTTTCAAGCGTTGGAAAGAAAGCCAGGAGAAGTACCGTCAAGAAATCCACGAAAATTTTCGGCCGCTTCCTGTAAAAGAAGTGCCGCTTTATTCCGAGGAAATGTGCGGTTTGCCAGCTTTGGAACGCTTGAAAGAAACGCTTTATGCAGATGAAGACCCCAGCAAGGTTTATTACACAGAAAATACGATTAGAATTGTGCAGGACAATAATCAATATGTTCTCGAATTGTATTTGCCGGGAATTGCTAAGGATCAGATTCAGTTGACGAAAACGGGAGATGAGTTGAATGTTCGGATTGGGAATCACCGCCGCAATATGGTTTTGCCGCAAGCTTTAGCGGCGCTGCAACCTTCGGGGGCGAAGATGGAGGATGATTATTTGAAAATCAAGTTTGCTTGATGTTATACCAATTTTCTAAAATCGTGCAACACTCTTCGACCCCCCCTAGCCCCCCCTTGCAAAGGGGGGGAACAAGAATACTGTTGCATTCTTTTTTAAAATTGGTATTAATCAAGAGGATGCGGCAATGCCGTTGTGCTAATACCAATTTAATGGGTAGTTGCACATATCTCGATCCCCCTAAATCCCCCTTCAAAAGGGGGACTTTGATCGGAATCTTGTCCCCCCTTACTAAGGGGGGTTAGGGGGGATCGGATTCTATGCAGCCTCATGAAGGATTGGTATTACGCACAGTAACCTCAAAATCATCGCAAAGCTTATTCACTAAATCTTCTATTTCTTTGAAAAAATAATCCCCAACAGTTTTTCGATTTCGTATTTTGTATCTTCGATAAATCTTAGCAAAATCTTCGTAAATTTCATCTTCGGGGACATTAGATTTGATCTTGACAATTAATCGTTTGCCGTCATCATTGCATTTTCGGATATCAGCAAAGAAATCGCTGATTTTAGCTGCAAATTCACGAATTTTTTCGCCTTTCAAATCTTCCTGATCGTTTCGGGCATCAATGATAGCTAGAACGTCAAATTGGTAAACTTTTGTGCTAAGTTCTTTGCCTTGAGCTACCTCAGTTACTTTCTTTTTCTTTGGCTCAGACTCTTGGATTTCAACCTCGATAATACCAATTTGATTATCGAAATAGACCTCGATCGCATCTTTGAGCTCATCAGTGCGATATAGTCTGCTGTAAATGGTGTTGAATAATCGCCAAAAATCTATAAAAGTAAGTTCGCTATATTTTTCATCTAGTGTGATAACATATTCAATCCCATTAAGGATGGTAAAATATTGAGCAGCTTTGGCTTTGGCATCAGCAGTATGTTTTGGATTGGCACTGATATACTTCTCAATACTGCTTTCTAAGTCGAGATAGCTTTGAGGATTGTTGCGCTTTGCGTCCTCCTTAAAGATTCGGAGAAAGACTTCAAAAAATTTGCTGTAAACATCCGAGCTTTTCAGTTCAGTAAATAGAATTTCTAGCACCCGCCGATCGCTAAATGGGTCAAAATCACTCACAACAACATCTGAGAAATGCTCGAAGGCATCTTTAATATTTTGTACATTGACGTTGTTATAAGAAAAATCAACGATTTTGCAATCATTTTTATATTTGGTGGTGCGGTTGACTCGTGAGATGGCTTGAATGGCTGCAATTCCTTTGATTTCTTTGTCTAGGAATAGGGTGTGTAGCCTTTTTTCGTCAAAGCCGGTTTGCAGCTTGGCGACGACGATAATTAAGCCGTTTTTCTTGAGGGCAAAATTTTCTAAGACTTTTTCTTCGGTGAGTCCATCGTTTAGCCCTGTGGCGCTTTGTTCATCTTGGTTGCTGGAATAGATAACATAGATGGGAGCGTTGGCATAGTGGGCATATTTGGGTTGTTTGACCAGTTCGTTGAAATGTTTGGTAACAGCCTGTTTGTAGACGATCGCCCCTTTAATCGAATATACCGCTAACATGGCCTTGCCCGTGCCTCGGATCTGCCGATAGACATCTTTGACCAGCAAATCGGCAATGTAGCAGCCGATCGCATCAATTCGATCGCGATTTTCGTAGATATTCTTTTTGTCAACGTCTTTGTAATTAGCTTCCTCAAAGCCCTCTAGCTCGTTGCTGGGCAGATCAAACAGCATTTTTGAGGCGACGGGGACAATATTTTTGAGGGGGTTCAGAATAAAGCCGTCTTCAATGGCTTCTTTCATCGTGTAGGAGTCGAAGGGCACCCAGAGCTTTTCGCTTTCCGCATAGCCGCTGAATTCACCAAAACGGGCCAGGGTGCGATCGTCCGGGGTGGCCGTGAAACCGACAATCAGGTTTTTTTTCGTCGGGAACCGGTTGTATTGTTTCGAGTCGTCAAAGGGGGTTTGTAGTTCGTCAAAGATATTCACCATTTCTTCATGTTGGTCGCCACTGTTGGAACGGTGGATCTCGTCAATAATTAAAAAAACGATGCGGAATTGGGCGAGTTTTTGCAGGGTGTCCGCGTCGAGGATTTCGCGCACAGATCCAAACTTTTGCAGGTTGACGATGACTAGGCGAGTGTCAGACTTAAGGGCTTCTTGGAAAGTTCTTTTATTGTGCGCCTCAATGTACATTCGGTTGTCGATGTTCATATTGAGCATTTTGGCATCGATCTGGCTGCGGAGTTGCAGGCGATCGACTACAATCATGATTTTGTCATAAACATATTGACCATTGCGGCGCAGGTCTTTGAGTTGCAGGGCTGTCCAGCCGATAATGTTGGATTTGCCAAAACCGGCGGCGTATTGCATTAGCAGAGAATAGACGTTTTTGTTATTATCGTAGGCTTGGCGCTTTTCGATTAGTTCTGCGCGTTTGGCGGCGGAGACATGGGCGAGTTGTTGTTCTAGCTGGTGAATGAAGTAGTCGTCTTCGGTTTCATGCTCTAAAAACTCGTCGATTTTAGCCAGAATTTTATCAGTGCCAAATTTTTGTTTGGGGCGGGGTGAAATCAGTAGCCCTAATTCGTTTTTGAGTTCCTTTTTGCCATTGACTACATAGACATCGCGCTCGATGAAATTGTAATAGAGGATTTCTTTTTCAATGAAGCTTTTGCCGTAGTGGGTGGTAAAGAGTTCTTTGAGTTTGTCTTTTTTGTCAGCGTTGGGATTGATCAGGGGATAGGGTTTGAAAACTTTGATCGCTTTCTTTTCGCACTCTTGGCGATCGTATTTTCCTTCGCGGCAAGTGGTGAGAATTTCGTCAAAAAAGTCAGAAATTGTGCGAATTACGTAGGTTTCACCAATATCGGTACTGGTAATGTGAACAGCTTTTTCAAAGATTTTCAGGAAGTCTTTGCGGTAGTTATCTTTTTCTTTGTCGCTGAGTAGAGGATGTTTATCAAAGGTTTCGGCATAGATTTTGACGGCTTCAAAGTAGTCTTTGATGACTTTGCCGCGTCCATTTTTGCTGGCGGTTTGGTTGCTGAGGTTGGATTTTAGTTCGCTATAGCCGAAGTAGATGCCGTTGACGAAGAAGCACAGATCCGGGCGAAAGGAAAAGATTTGTTTGCCCTGATATTGGTATTTGTAGGGCAGTTCTTGGACGACAGAAAAGATGTTTTGAGCAAAAAGGCTGCTATCGTGGATTACGCTGTCATCGGTGTAGAATAGATGCAGCTTAATGCCTTGCAGAGTGACGGATTTATTGGCATTGATGAAAAGTGCCATGTTACGGCTGCTGGCGATGCGTTCTTGGATTAGTTCGATCAGTTCTGTGAGTAGTTTTTGGGTGTTGCCGCTATATTTTTTAAGCAGGGTTTCGTAAGGCTTTTGATTGAGTTCTGTTGTAGAGATGAAGCTTTGGAGGTCTTCTTCGATAATTAGGGAATTGGTGACGGTGTTGGCTTTGACTTCTTGGTAGCCTAACTCTTCCCGAACAAATGGGATGAGGAATTTATTTTGTAAGTTTAGTTCGCTCATAGGTCAGACTACCTTTATTTTTCCTGTGACGACATCGTTAATTAGGGTTTTTCGGAGTTCTTTGAGTTTTTCGATTTGGGTGTTGATGGTTTGGATAATTTGCTCAATTTGGGCGGTTTTGGTGTCGAGGTAATCGGCTATTGCCTTTTGTTCGGAAATTGGAGGGAGAACTATACTCAACAGCCTAACTTTGCTCCCTTTAAGACCTAGAGCAGTAGACCCTGTTGCATTACGCTGTAAGCTATCTTGAAAAACAGAAGACATTAACCAATACTTCATAAAATAATTATCAAGGGTGTTGTTCTTTCCTCTGAATTTAATGATTCTCTGAGCGAGAGCAAAATCTAATCTATCAACATTTGCAACTTCACCGAGTGGAGCTTCTGTTGTAAATAAAACATCACCTATCTCAGGTTTTCCTCTATTTAAAAGTGACTGAACATCATCAACATCAACGAACTCCTCAGATAAAGAGTAATCAATACGACCCTTTTTAATATTTCTCGCTGTTACGAGGAGCATTCCATTTTCATCATTATTCACTTTCCTTGGAGTACGTCCTCTATAGTCAACAAGAGAAGACAAAGTTTTAACTAAGAATGTGATCTTCCAATGTTCAGGGACTTCGCCTAACCACTCGATCGCGCTATCCTTCATCGGCACAGTTTTATCAAGCCCGCGTGTTACGGTTTCGTTGATGAGAGACTGCTTGAGGTTACGGTATAGGGTGGCTTTCTGGGTGAGGAGGTCAATTTTGCGATCGAGCTGGGCGGTTTGGGTATCGAGGTAATTGGCGATCGTTTCTTGTTCAGGGAAAGGGGGAACAGGCAACAATAATCTTTTGATTCTATCAACTGACAAACCAGGTTGAGCAGAAGACAAAGAGTATTGATTCAGGTTCATAACCCTCAGTATTTCTCCATACCATTTGACATTAATTGACTGCCGTAAATAAACTACAACCGCGTGTTCTGTTGCCCAAAATTTACCAAAAGCATAGTTAATATTTCCGCACAAAGCACCTTGACGACCTATGAGAATATGACATCCTTCATTAGTATTTCTTGAAAAATACCCTCGCAATCCATTACCACCATAGACAGGATATTCTCCTTCCTCTTCTATTTGTTCTGAAGTAATATTATTTCCGCTTTGAAGGAATGATAGGTTTTTAATACGTTGTATTGTCCAATGCTCAGGCACATCACCCAACCATTCAACCTCACTATTCTTATACAATGGATATTTTTTAATTGATAATTTATAATTATTCATTGTTAATTCTCCCGTATTAATTTTCAATTAAATAAGCCTTATGCGCGTCAGCATAAATCTTTAACGCGATCGCCATCTGAAGCTTTGCGCGATCGCCTTGAGCCTCAAACCAATCCAAAACATCACTATCTTTATAAGCCTGATAACGTTCGATTTTCATAATGCTAACCCATCCTCAATAGCCTTTAACTCCTGATCAATATCTGCGATTTCATTTAAAATTGTGGCTACATCTCGCAACTTTTCCGGTTTATAAAACACCTTATTAAAATTAATCTCCACCCCCACCACATTTTCTAAATACTCAAACGGCTTCGTAATATACTTTGCCATAAAAGCCTCAATCCCCGCCCGATTCGCCACATTATCCCGATGGAAAGGAATAATTTCATAATCCTTCTGATAATCCGGCATTAATTCCACCGTAATTTCAATTTTTTCTGCCTGAGTTTTCGTCTCCTTTTTAAACGCCGCCTTCACCACAATTTTGCCACATCCCAAAGCTTCCTGCTTACCCAAAGCCTCCTTAATCAGCGTTTCGCGATCGGCATCAAACCAATATAAAGCCTGATTCGTCATCACCTTTAACCGCTGTTCCTTATAATCCAGAGAAGCAACAAACGGCTTAATATCCTGCTCAAAAGCCTCAGCCAACGAGCCAAACAGCGCCGAATCATACTTAGCGATCGTAAATTCTGTTAACGTTCTTTCCCCATTATCCAACTTCAACGGCAATAACTTCTCGCTAGTTTTACCTCCTTTCAAATGACTAGCAAACGTTTTACCCTGCTCATCAACATTCGTCAGCATAATTCCCTGTTTGTTAAAATAGAAAAACTCCTGATCAAACACCCGCCCATAGTCATTATCCACAAACTGCGCCAAAGTCTCCACAATCTCCAAGCGGCTTACCTCATCTATCTCCTTCCGCTTCGAGCCTTTACTTTTCTTGAGTGGTTTAAACTTCTCACTAGCATTAATCAACATCACCTTATCCCGACATTTTGGCGATTTATGCTTATTCAAAACCCAAAGATAAGTGTAAATTCCCGTATTAAAAAACTCATCCGTCGGTAACTGAATTACCGCTTCTACAATATCAGAATCCAACATCCATTTACGAATATTACTTTCAGCCGAACCCGCATCCCCACTAAACAGCGTCGAACCATTATGAACCACCACACCCATACCATTGCTAGTCATCTTCGATATTAGGTGCTGCATAAACAACAACTGACCATCGGAAATTGACGGCAGATACTTAAATCGCTGCGTCTTGTCGTTGGTGATGTCCTTCTGGTAGCCTTTCCAACTCACGCCATAGGGCGGGTTAGCCGTCACCACATCAAACTCATGGTTATAGAACTTGTCATCCGTCAGCGTGTTGCCATGCTCGATTTTAGAATCCACCCGAAACCGACTTTCGATCTTAGCGAGGGCGTAAAGTGCATCATTCCAGTCTTGGCCAAAGGTTTGAGTCAGCCGCTGAACCTTCGCTTTAATCCGGTCTTCTACCCCAAATAACAAGTTACCACCACCACAGGTGCAGTCGTAGATGTTCAGCAGGCGATCGGAATCTTCAATCTTAGAAGCAATAATCTCCGCAATCAGCGCGATCACATCATCGGGCGTGTACTGTTCCCCCGCCGTCTCCGCTGAAATATCGGCCCAGCGGCGTTTAATATGTTCTTCTAGGGTCGTAATTGCCGAATTATCAAACGGTTTGAGGTCAATGCCGCTCCACTCCTTCGTATAGCCCAATAGCACCTTTTTCGCCTTGAGCTTAGCAATCACCCCTTTGATATCCAGAAACTTCTCACCCTCAGTCGCATCTACCCCCAGCAAATCTTTTGTTTCCCCGTCAAAGCCCCGCAGGTATCCCTCAAAATCAATATCAAAGGATTTATCGTTCTGGCAGATATCCTTCAGCGTTTGGTTCTTCTCAAAAATATAGGCGTTATAGCCCTGCCCCTTGTCCTGGATTAGCTCGATCAACTCGTCTGGGGAGGGTGCATCTCACTTTGGCGAGTATGCCAAAAAAGGGTTAAAATGAAAAAGCTAGTAAAATTGCCAAATAAAGATG
>NZ_JAUBVR010000111.1:0-14914 GCF_036705955.1 Microcoleus sp. A6-C6
AGCTTGGTTATAGTATTTCAATGCTTCTTGCGGTTGGGAGATTCTGTCGTACACTGCACCGATACTATTCAAAGTAGCAGCTTCCCCAGAGCGATCGTCCACTTCCCGCCTAATTGGTAAAGCTTGGTTATAGTATTTCAATGCTTCTTGCGGTTGGGAGATTCTGTTGTACACTCCACCAATATTACTCAAAGTAGTAGCTTCCCCATAGCGATCGCCCACTTGCCACATAATTGGTAAAGCTTGGTTATAGTATTTCAATGCTTCTTGGGGTTGGGAGATGCTGTCGTACACTGCACCGATATTATTCAAAGTAGCAGCTTCCCCCGCGCGATTGCCCACTTTCCGCATAATTTGTAAAGCTTGGTTATAGTATTTCAATGCTTCTTGCGGTTGGCTGTTGTACACTCCACCTATATTACTCAAAGTAGTAGCTTCCCCATAGCGATCGCCCACTTCCCGCCTAATTGGTAAAGCTTGGTTATAGTATTTCAATGCTTCTTGCGGTTGGGAGATTCTGTTGTATACTGCACCGATATTACTCAAAGTAGTAGCTTCCCCAGAGCGATCGCCCACTTCTAGTGCAATCGGCAAAGCTTGGTTCAAGTATTTTAATGCCTCTTGTGGTTGAGAAATGCTGTTGTAGTTAAAACCAATGCCAATCAGTGCTAAGACTTCAAGTTTTCTAATTTTAATTTTTTGCGAAATGACTATAACTTGCTGCCATGTTTCGATCGCCTGTTTGTGTTTTCCTTGCTGTCCCTGTTGCGTTGCTTGCTCTATAAGTCTCTGGAATTCTTGAGTCTGTGCATTTGGGCTTTGTGCCCAACTAGGTTGTTGCACCATCACCGGCACAGTCAGAGGACTCAAACACGCACCCAAAATCAAAACACTGCTGATAATTCGTTTGATATTTTTCATGATTTACCAAATTAAATTAAGATTCTTAGAATAGGCATCAAACGCAGAATCTTTACTTAATATGGGTATCCCTTCCATTATTGCTTGTGCGATGAGCAACCTATCGAACGGATCTTTATGATAAAAAGGCATGGTCACGATCGCACTCAGATGATCTAAATTGATATTCAGGAGATTAAAGTCTTCCAAACTGAGTTTTTGCCCGATATACTCATCAAGAGGCAAGCTCAACTTTAAATGCCCTTTACTTTCCTTAATTGCCATCTCCCAGATACTTGCTATACTGACCAGTTTATTATTATCTTCATCCTCAATTAGAATTCGTGCAGTATTACTGAGTTGAGAATCGCCCGCAAAAAACCAAATTAAGGTATGAGTATCTAACAGAAGTCTCATTACATATAATCCTTTAAATCTTCTAATGGCTCGTCAAAACCGTCAGATATTGAAATTAAATCGCGATCGCAGCCAAACAGCGGCTCACGGGGCATTTTAGGATGCTTCGGCTTCGGTGGCGGAGGCGGCGGAGGCGGCGCTGGTTTTGGTTTTCTATTGGTTGTGCGATCGCCCTCTAGAAATTCTGCAATTTGTCGCCATTCCTCTCTGTCTTCATCTGACAAAGACACTAAAAACTCTTTCATCCTTTTCCGCTTCTCCTCGTTGTTGATTGGCGAAACTTCCCGGACTTCAATCAGAACTAAGGAGCCGTCAGGAATGTTAATATTGTCTGACATTTGGATGCTTTTACCTTGTTTTATGCCTTTAACTTGGATAGGTTCGGATTTCATAGCTTGCTTGAGATAAACTGCCGATATTAGGTCAGGCCAGGTAAAGTTTTCAGGTAATTTATCGATTAAGCTGCGGACTTCTTCTTTAAGATTGATGGTTTCCATCGTTTTTGGTAAACAGAGTATGGATTTTAATTCTAGTGTAAGCGGTATTTAAGCGATCGCACTTTTAGCCAAAGTTAATTGCAACTGATATCTTGCACCTGTTGCAATAGTCCGGCAGAGGTTTAAACCCCCGACGGACTTAATTCGGTTAGCCACTCCTTCTATCTCTAAACAGCCGACACCCACACAACCTCAAACACTCCATCAGGAATAATCAGGAATAAACCGACACAAAGCCCTCAAACGATCGTCCGCATCTTGGCGGTTAAAAAAACGAGCAATTGTGTAATGCTGAGCATTCGGCAAAATCCGCACGATCGCCCAAGAATTGCGATCGTCCCCCACAATCGGAGAATTGGCATTTCTGAGAGTGTTGAGATAACGGGCGATCGCACTACCCTTAATATTCGCCGCCACGCGCTCAAATACGATCGCCACCAAGCTTTCCAACTCTTGCTGAGTCAACTGCGCGCGATCGGCATCAAAATCGTCATCCGAGTAGCAGCGGATGCGTGACAGCAGTTGCGTCACGCCAAAGTCATCCAAAGCTTGTTGATAGCCGCGAGTATATTCGCTCTCGTCGCTTCCAGGCTGTACCATAGAGATTGCCTCCTTGTTTATTAGGGGCCATAAGCCAGCGACGAACTTTACTAGGGATCACGCTGGCTTTTGACTTGTTGAAATTATAGCATGGATACAGCATATATGTATGCTTTATATGAGCTAATCTCGACAATATGGTCTAAATACAGCACAATTACGATCGGCTTAAACTAAAAAATAATGAATCTCTGATGACCAAACGCTTAGCGACCTATTTAGCCGATGGAATTTATGACATCCTGGAAGACTGGGCAAATCAGGAACGCCGTTCAATCAGCAGCTTAGCAGCCTTCGTTTTGGAACAAGCTGCTAGAGAACATCAAAAGGAAATGAAACAACAGCCCCCGCCATCGGATGAAAAACCGGAAAAAAATTGAGTGCAGTTTGGGCGATCGCACTTTAAACAACTATGAAATTTATCGGCATCGATTTAGGTTGGAGTTCAGGCGCCAGCGGTTTATGCTGCTTAAATTGGGAAAACAATCAATTACAATTCATCGAGTGCGATCGCCTCTTAGCAACCAACGACATCCTCACCTGGATCGACACCCAAATCTCCCCAACCGAACCAGCCATCATCGCCGTAGATGCGCCCACAATCATCAGCAGTCCATCAGGAATGCGCGAGGCCGACAAACTCACGCACAAACACTTCGGGCGCTACCACGCAGGCTGCTATCCCGCCAACCTTTCCCGCCCCTTCGCCCAAAAAACAGTACAATTCGGCCTCAGTTTAGAAGCCAGAGGATTTGTCCACGCCCCAACTATTGAAGCTAAAAAATTAGGGCGATATCAAATAGAAGTTTATCCCCATCCAGCCACAATCAATCTATTTCAATTAGAGCGAATAATCAAATACAAAAAAGGAAAACTGGCAGAACGTCAACTAGAATTGATGAAGCTCTACCAGTATATTATAGATATTTTACCGACTCTCAAACCATCCCTAAATCTCGCCAATGTCGCCAATAAAAATCCGCATTCATCAGCCTTCATCAGCGGTTCAAAACTCCCCGAAATCCCCACCAGTACAGCCACCCTCAAAGCCTTAGAAGACCAGCTAGATGCCTTGCTGTGCGCTTATATCGGCGCCCACTGGTGGTACTGGGGAATCGAGCGGAATCTCGTATTGGGCGATCGCACAACCGGCTACATAGTCATTCCCCAACCTCAATAAGAAGATAGGAAAAATAGCACAATCGCCCATTGACAACAGTTAACAGTTAACAGTCAACAGTCAACAGTTAACAGTTAACAGTCAACAGTCAACTGACTAATGCGCCCAGAGAATCACACCAGCTTCATAGGGGCTGCTGAGATTATCGTGCTTAGGCAAAACGCGCAAGGACAAACCTTGTAAACCGCTAGAAGTATAAGTAATGTCAGCCGTATAAAGGCTAGCATTGTGAGAATCTTCTCCCAAATACTCCATTACCACCGGCACGCCACCGACAATATCGCCGTTAGCATCAACCGAACCTTGATAAAGTTCAACTTGCACATCCGCAGGCGTCAATCCCATCAGATTGATGCGAGATTTAACCGCGATCAACTGATTGACCTTAACTTCCTTATCCTGGGAAATATCAACAGCCTCAATCTTAATGTCTTTCCACTTCGCGAGAAGGTGCTTCTTCCAGTGAGACAACTCCTTGGCCGGAGCGCACCCGTCAGAAGTCATGGTGTGGAATCGATCGCTCACCGGGAAATAAGCCCGCCGCGCGTAATCCTTCACCATCCGAGCCGTATTGAAGAAAGGACAGTTCAAGCTAATCGAATCCTTCATTTTCTCCGTCCAACCGCGAGGAATTCCATCAGCATCTCGGTTGTAAAACAGCGGTACAACTTCCTTTTCCATCAAGTCGTACAAAGCATTCGCTTCAACCTCATCCTGATACTCAGTATCTTCGTAAAACTCCCCATGCCCGATCGGCCAACCAGTGCGAACATAATCCGCCTCATCCCACCAACCGTCAAGAATACTTAGATTAGGCAAACCATTCATCGAAGCCTTCATCCCCGAAGTACCCGAAGCCTCACGGGGGCGGCGCGGCGTATTCAGCCACACATCGCAGCCGGACACCATCATCCGAGCCACGTTAATGTCGTAATTCGGCAGAAACACCATCGAACTGATAGTTTCGTGCTCGCGGATAAAGTGAACGATATCCCGAATCAATTCCTTACCCGGAATATCCATCGGGTGAGCCTTCCCAGCAATCACAAACTGGACGGGGCAGTTTTTGTCGCGCATGATCCGCATAATGCGATCGACATCACGCAAAAATAATGTCGCCCGCTTGTAAGTAGCAAAACGGCGCGCAAACCCGATCGTCAGCACCTTCGGATTGAGAGCCTCGCGCGCGGGTTCGATTTCCGTTTGAGCAGCACCACGCTCACGCAGAGTCTTTTGCAGCCACTCCCGCGCGAACACCACCAACTCCGATCGACAGCGTTCGTGATTCCGCCACAATTCCTCGTCAGGAATCGACGAAATCCTGTCCCACAGGCGATCGTCCTGGCCGGTCATTTCCCAATCCGGGCCAAGATAGCGATCGTACAACTCCTGAGTTGACTTCGCCACACAACTGCGAGCGTGCACCCCATTCGTAATCGAAGTAATCGGCACTTCTTCGATCGGCAAACCAGGCCAAAGTCCGCCAAACATCGGGCGCGACACCACACCGTGCAAAGCCGCCACCCCATTGACAAAACTCGACATCTTAATTGCCAAAATTGCCATATTCAGAGGTGCGGACAAATCGCCAACATTCTCCCGGCCCAACGCCAGAAACTCATCTTGCGACAAACCAAACATCTTGGGATACTGGCCCAGATAGTGCATCACCATATCCGGTTCAAACAAGTCAAACCCAGCAGGCACCGGCGTGTGAGTCGTAAACATACTGCTCGAAACCACCACCTGTTCCGCTTCCACGAAACTCAGGTGATATTCCTCCATCAGCATCCGTATGCGTTCCAAAGCCATGAAAGCCGCGTGGCCTTCATTCATGTGATAAGCCGTAACAGTCAAGCCCAAAGCCTTGAGCATTTTCACGCCGCCGATACCCAGCATGATTTCCTGGTGCATCCGCAGAGTTTTGTCACCGCCGTAGAGTTGGTCGCTAATATCTTGGTCGTAGCGGCTGTTAGGTTCAATATTTGTATCCATTAGATACAAAGGAACCGTTCCCACTTGTACTCGCCAAATCCGCGCGTATACCTTGCGGCCTGGATAGTCCACCTCAATCCGCAATTCCGAACCGTCGGGATTGCGTTCTAGGTGGAGCGGCATATTGTAGAAATCGTTGAGCGGATAGCGTTCTTGCTGCCAGCCGTCGGCGTTGAGATACTGCGAAAAATAACCTTCTTGGTAGAGCAAGCCCACACCAGCCAAGGGCAAGCCTAAGTCGCTAGCAGATTTGAGGTGGTCTCCCGCGAGCACGCCCAAACCGCCGGAATAGATGGGTAGGGCTTTCACTAAGCCGAATTCCATCGAAAAGTAAGCGTAACATTCTTGCTTGTCTGTACCGCGCTGTTTGCGATACCAGGCGCGGTTTTTGAGATAATCCTCTAACTGCTGGGCGGCTCGTTTCATTTGGGCAATGAAGCCGTCGTCTTCTGCCATTTCTTGCAGTCGCTCTTGAGAGATGGTTCCGAGCATCAGCACCGGGTTTTGGTTGCTGGAGTCCCACAGGTCTCGATCGAGGCGGCGGAATAAGTCTTTGGTGTCAACGTTCCAATCCCAGTGCAGGTTATAGGCAAGCTTCCGTAGGGGTTCGAGAATTGCCGGTAGCGACGGGGAAACGTTAAATGTGCGAATTGGCTGCATAGACAAAGCCTTTATGTTGGGGTAGCGATATTTTCCTCTGTCTTTTGGCACAAATCCGTTATTCTGAACATTATTTTAATTTTTAAGTGGCGCGGGCGATCGATCGCACAAGACACGGCGGTTGAAACCGCGTCGATACAAACAAAACCCACCTCCGTGGGTTGAAGAAGACACGGCGGTCTCAACCGCCGTCTTTCTCTGATCTTTGTCCGCGGAGGCGGACATCGTTAGTTTCCACGCCTTCGGCCACCACGCTCAAATTCAAATCTCGTCCCAGCATCGCTACAGCATTCGCGATCGCCCGTTCGCACGGATCTGTCGTCAGCCCGCTAACAAAAGATTTATCAATTTTCAAGATATTCAACGGAAACTTTGTGAGATAACTTAGAGAACAATAACCCGTGCCGAAATCGTCCAGCACAATCTGCACTCCCATATTCTGCAAATCCCTTAGAATTTTTGTGGTATAATCCACATCTTGCATTGCTGTAGTCTCGGTAATTTCTAACTCTAAATATTTTTGTGATAAACCCGTTTTTTTCAAGCAATTCGTCACCATTTGCACTAAATTAAATTGCTGGAACTGCCTGACCGAAAATTTGACTGCTACCCGCAAATCAGGTTGCAAAGCATCCTGCCAAGCTTTATTCTGAGTGCAGGCCGTTTGCAGCACCCATTCGCCAATAGCGGTAGTCCCATGAAGGAAAGGATCAAGATGATAAAACCGAATTCAAAGAAAAGTAGGCATCTAGAGTTGTAAATTATCATTATAATGATGCACAAAACGCTCTCCGGGAAGCAATATGATTTTCCAATTTCTTAGAGAAGGATAAGCTCTTTCTCACCAAGCGAAATACTCGTTGTCGAAGGGTGCAGTTGAATCGCTCGATATAGCTGGTACAACCACTATTTTTGTCTACACTGCGATGACGTTTACGCTTACAATACAGAATCATAGGCACTCCAATGGTCAGTATAAATTACTGCACATTGACGGTAAACTGGTGGCATTGAATTCCATAATGCCTGAGCTGATACTGCGCTACGATCGACAATGTGTACACCAACAATTTCCCTAGTCTGGGCATCCAATGCCAGCCAGACCCACTGCTGATTTCCTTTATTGTCCACAAACGACCATAACTCCTCCATCTGAACATTCAGGCGCTCGCCTTGGCTTGGGACTCCGCGACACTTGCTTCTTAACAACAAGAGCTTGGGCATTTACGTAGCGCTGAACTTTATCTTCTGACACTTTTAGCACCCGATCAATCCCCGCCTAAGAAATACGTTCAAGTAGCATCCGTGACATTAATTCCTGTTGTTGTTTGGTAATCGCTTTCCACATCGGATTCAGAACAAATTGACGACCACATTCTCGATATTTGTAGTTTTGTTTACGATGCCGAGTTTGACCATTACGACTAACTTCTCCTGAGCCACAATTGGGGCAAGGATGAATTTCTACTGTCATATCACCAATGGCAAACACTTCTCTCTAATAGTCGCTTACTCCATCCTTTCCTTCAGGGCACTACCGTTATTTCTTACTGGTGGGATTGACTTTTTTAACTTCTTTGCCTGCAATGTTACATCCAGCAGCGGGCTAATATTGAGCAGTCGCCGCGCTCCCGCCTCCACTTGCGGACGATCCAAATCTGTCAAATCGTAACTCGCGCGGCACAAATTCGCTGCTTCCACCGTTTTCGCGTCAATAAGTGCGATCGCCTCTGCTTTCACCTAACTGTAGCGCTATTTTATGAAATTGGTATAAGAGTTTTGCGATCGCTAGCGCGTGCAGTATCAAATACCAAGTCCGAATTATTTTTTGGAGGGCGTTGCTAAACTTGAATATGAATTCAGATTGTTCGCTATCAACCGACGAGGATTTACAGGCTTCATAGTCATCAACCATAAACCTAGTTAAATCGTAAATTTCTAGTTAAAAATAGTCAACTTTTCATAATAACCCGGTTTCTTTCTTGTGAGTAAATCCTGCTTAAGAAAGCCGATTTGACTCAGTTTGATTTGCCCGCAATTGGGATGTTGATTCCCGTCTGGCCTTCAGCCACCGTCTCCGTTCCCAATTCACCGAACCAGTGATTAATAAAATACTGGGTATTAAGCCAATAAATACATAGAGAATGCGACTATAAATTCCGCCAAAAAGACCGAAATGAAGAGTGCCGATCGCAATCATAAACTTGAACATAGGTGGCGGTTCTACAACGCGATTGACTGTCAAAACTTCCCCACTATATCGGTTCAGTTCTACATTACTCATAGCAAATCGAATTAACTCGTGAGGAAGTTGCTTGCTAACCGTAATTTTTTCTGGTTCATGTTCGTCAAAAACTACATAAGTCGTTTTTCCATCCGGCATGGCTGCATCAGCTTTGCGTAACAGTTCACTTAAAGCTATGGGTTGTTTCGCAGGGGGCAAGACTTTTGCCAATTGCGGAGATTGATTGAATGAAGATTGCAGAACTAAAAATGACAAGCTCGCACCTGTAACAGCCATAATTAGTAAAAATGTACTTGATAAAATGCCTCCAACTTGATGGATATCGTAACTTAATAATGGTAGTGGTGCAGTCGTGCGAACTGTCAAGCCTGTTTTCAACTTTCGCCAACCACTCCACAATATTATCCCTGTAATTACGATTAGTAAAAATAGCAAGCCAGTTATACCGACAGCCACCATTCCCACTTGACCTATCGCTAATTTGTAGTGGAAGTTGTAGAGAAATCCAATTGGAGAATTATCCCACTTTCTCGCTCCCAAAATCTTAGCCGTGTAAGGATTAACAAATGTATCTAAGCTTTCTCCGTCTTGGGCTTTTATTGTGATCTGATAGCTGCCATCCGGCGTTTGAGGAAAGCGAATTGACTCTAAAGGGAAATTAGGATAAGCAGCTTGCACTGGTGCGATCATTTGATCCAGCGAGACTAGCTTTGCTTGGGGAACAACTCGCATGAAAGATGGGTGAATCGCGCGATCTAGTTCCTGGTGAAATACAAGGGCGCTACCAGTCAAACTAATCACAGTTAGTAATAGCCCGATCGCAATCGCAATCGAACCATGTATTGTTAGTATCAATTTGCGAATTTTCATAGGTAAAGAAGGTGATTAAGTATTAAACACAACAAATTTTATGACTTTTTGATGCCTTTACGGTTTTTCTCCTGCTACTACAGATTAACCGACTCTCATGCCGAGCATTGGTAATAAAAAGAGTAAGAGTTATTAGCGGAATTGGAGCGCGATTATTCCATAATATTTCTGGTTTTACGGTAAGCTATATTGATTTCTTTTTGTTTTTTCAAATTTGATGTGCGTTATGTTTGTTTGGGTTTGTAACTACGATTTGGGGCGGTTTACAGGCTCATATAGCGCTTGATTACAGACATTAGTAAACCAGCCCCAGAGCGAAATTATGGTAAATTAACCTGTCACTCTCCTGTGCCGCACTTAGTTTTGCCACCACCACAATAAGTGGCAAACCAAGGACTAAATTTAGTCGCATCCTTTGGATCTTTGGTCATATTCACCAGCGTTGCAAAGCTAGATGGCTTACTGGCATAACGAAAGTGCATATGTATGGGTTCACCATTTGCTTCACCATGCGGCGGTACGAAACTGAGATACTGGAACTGATTACAAGCTGGATCTTGCTTTTCCTGTTTCACCAACTCAAATAAATCCCAAGTTATTTTGTATTCGGCGTAATACTTGGAATCGCCAGTTGCACCCATGTAGACATACTGACAATTCCGTGCGATTGGTTTTTTCCCGGCTGCATCTTTGTAGAAGCTAAATTTCTCCATTTTTTCGATATCAATGCGTTTGGGATTGCGCGGATCTTTGACAGAGTTCTGGTGTTCTGTGTTGAGATTAAACACGCCATTAAATCCTAAGTAAGGGACTTTGTACGCATTCATAGAAATCACCTGAGTGGCTATAGGTGATGGCGCAATTTTTGGGGGCGCTTGCCCAACAGCCTTTTCAGGGGTGCTTGAAGCGTTTGTTGTAGCTTTTTGAACATCAGGTTGATTTGCTTGTGGTTGACTTGATTCGGCTTGACACGCGATCGCGATTAACGCAGTTACAACGAGAATTACCTTGACTTTAAATCGTTTCATGGATGTCTCCTGCTCTAAAAAATCAAAACTTGATTGAGTTGTTTCCGAATTCTCAAAAAACATCAAAACTTTATGGTAAATGAACCAATTACTGTCAATGGTTCACCAGGCTGATTGCCAGAAGCTCTGCTACCCGTAACAGATTCAATGTAGTTGACATTGAACAGATTTTTGATATTGATGGCAGCTCGCCAATTATCGCGCTGATAAAAAACAGCAGCATTGGGGAGGAAATAACTATCCACTTGAAAGCTGTTAGGTAAATCCCCTTGTCTCTCGCCCACATAGCTGAACCCAACTCCCAAGCCTAAACCCTGCAAGTCGCCGCTTTGAATTTCATAAGTTGTCCACAGACTACCGCTATGTTTGGGAACATTAAACAATCTGTTGCCAACCAGAGATCGGTCTGTATCTGCTGTAACTTCAGCGTCCGTATAGGCGTAAGCAGCAATAATATTCCACCCCGGCAAAATTTGTCCCGAAATATCGAGTTCAACACCACGACTTTGCTGTTCCCCAGAGGCAATTGAGAATAAAGAATTATTCGGATCGGTGACAGCAACGTTCTGTTTTTTAATGTCAAAGTATGCCAAAGTAGCCGCCAGCCTTCTGTCGAGCAACTCAGCTTTGACACCGACTTCGTAACCCGATCCGGTTTCGGGTTCGATCAGACCGCCCCCGGCTGTTGTTGCCGAACCTGGATTAAAAGAGCGCGAATAACTCGCATAAAGAGAAATTTCGGGAATGGGTTGATAAACAATCCCTACACGGGGGGTAAAATCATTGTAATTTTGAGTTGTTTCGCTTCCTTCACCTGAGTCGTTTCTTTGCTCTGCGGTGTCATAGCGAAGACCTGCTAGTAGCTTTAAATTATCGAAGATTGAAATTTGATCTTGCACGTAGAAACCATATCGGCTTGTTTCTATCTTATTCGATCCAAAAGAAGCTAGTGTATCTTCATCTGGTTTGGGAACTGATCTGTAAACCGGATTGAAAATATTGACGGGGATCGGTGTTTCAAAATCACCGACTGTGGAAAGTCTTTGATCGCTGTAGCTGATGTCTGCACCAAATATGAGGGTGTGTTGGATTGAACCTGTAGCAAAATCGCCGACGATGTTTGTTTGGAGGGTGTAGTTTTTATTTTGGGAGTCTTGAGAAGCCCAAAAGAGATCGGTGGTGGCAGTTTTTTCATCAAAGCCAAGTTCTTGAAGACCGATTACATTGAAATCGAAGTTGTAGGATGCGTAGCGAAACGCATTTCTTAGCTTCCAGTTGTCACTGAAACGGTACTCGAAATTGTAGCCAACATTCAAATCTTGGGTTTCGATCGCATCATCGGGATCGCTAGCAACGCGATCGCGCGGAACATCAACAACCCGACGACCAAGAACAACCAGTCCATTATCAGCAGCCCGCTGATCGTCGATGTATTCTAGAGAAACTGTCAAGTTAGCGCGATCGCTTATTTTCCAGGTCAGTGTCGGTGCAATAGATAACCGCTGATTGTCTTGGTTAAAGCCCCGATAACTATCACTTGTTTGGTACAATCCGTTGACGCGGTAAAGCAGGCTGCGATCTGAGGTTAAGGGGCCGGAAATGTCAAACCGGGGCCGGACAAAAGTCTGGTTTCCCAGTTGCAGTTCTGCTTCGTAGAAAGGTTCTGACAGCGGTTGTTTGGATACTAAGTTAATTAAACCCCCTGGTTGAATCTCACCGTACAAAATTGAAGCTGGCCCTTTAAGAACTTCAACACGATCGAGGTTGGCGACTTCTGGAAAAGACCCAAAACTACCATATCGCCTGAACCCATCTCGCAAGATAGGGGCATCGTTAAAACCTCGAAGGCCGAATTCGCTACCCCGACCTGTAACAGTTCCGCCGTATGTGACACCGCTAACGTTGCGGAGTGCTTCATCTAAGCGGGTAACTTGTTGATCTTGTATCACTTCTTGAGGAACTACTTGGATCGATTGAGGAATATCTCGAATTGGGGTGTCTGTGCGGGTGGCGGAGGAAGCGTTGGGCTGTAGATAAGGAGTTTGCTGATTGCCCGTGACAATGATATTAATTTTTTCTGTGCTGACACTCAGAACTAAACCGCTGGCGCTTCTGAGTACGCCTGCTGTTGGCAAATTTTCTTGACCCGTGATGCTGATGCGGATACTACTAGCATCAACCTGAGTCACCGTGACTAAATTAATTCCCTCAAATGGATTTTGGGCCCGAAATTCTTGACCATCAGGTAGAACTAATTGAGCATTGGAAATCTCAGCTATCAAAGTTTTGCCCTCAGTCCTGGTTTTCGCTTGCAGGACTTGCCCCTCTGCTGAAACTAAAATGACTTCTAAACCTGCCTGTGTTGGGTTCAATCGCACGCCTGTTACTTGTACGACTGATTGAGAGATTTGCACAACATCTGAAAAGTTGGTCAAACTCGGTCTTGACGGATTTAATAAGCTTTCTACACTGGTATTCGGACGAGCTATGGAGTCGAGTTTTGGTATTGCTGCTGTGGGCTCTTTTGGCTGTGCTGTCGGTTCAATATTAGGAATAGGATTCGGGCGATCGCTAGCCGGCTTGGGAGCAAATGTCAAGTCAGAATTGGATTTTTGGTCGTTGTGTTCTGTATTGTGCTTGACTTCTAACTCCTCGCTTTCAGATGAGGGCTGTTCTGCGATGGTTTTTTGGGGCTCGATCGCAGAAGCGATCGCCCACCATTGAGATTGAGTGCGATCGTCCTCTTTTGAGGGATCTATTGAACTCGGATCGGGGGCACTCTCAGGCGCAGTTTCACCAGAGTCTGGGTTAGCGCCGTCAGAGAAACTCCTTGGCCCAACTGCTGCTACGGGCATGATACCAACGCCGAGCAGCGCCACACAAAAAAACGGCAAACACAGTTTCATTTTCACACCACACACTTAAAAAAACTTGAGACGCTACACCATCTGTCGCGGGGCGAATGCACCGATTGAGCTGCACTCTGGTCACTTGACTGTGCTGAAAACCTACCTACACAAACACGGAAACCAAGTCTGTGAGTAACAGGCGCAGCTATCTGCGATCGTAGTTTCAATCTAGTTTCCTGACATGAGGGACGATGCTTTCGGGTCGCAGTCAACAACCCAGTAATTATTGCATATTATTTGCAATAGCTTTATTAAAATAAACAAATTTTTTGCAAATGTCAAGTAAATAGTTATTTGATTTTTGATCAAGTTTGTTTGGTTTTTGGCAAAATTTCACTGTACGGCCCACAAGTTAGGGGCGTTGTTGGAATCCCCGTGCTTTAAGCTGCAAATCCTTTGAAAATTGGTTTTTATATTGGATGAGTTCGTTTTTTTACACAATAAAACCTATAATTTTCGAGGAATTAGATTAAAAATTATTATCTATGAGTGCTTGCCAAAAGCGATTATTTAGCTTTTGAGAATTCAGCTTAATTAAATATTTATGTCAATAAACTCTAGTGACACCTAAAAAACCTTTTGAAGAAACGATCGCAGTTACCGGCCGTGCGATCGCCGATTTCAAGATTTCAGGGTTGCAATGAGTGCAAAAAGTAGAATAGCTCAACCTTTGAAGGATTTGTGAGAAATCTCCAGTAAAAGTTCGACAGGTTTAGACTTCCTGCGCTACAGGTGCCAGCACCAGACTCATCAACTAGCTTTTAGCTTTCTGCAAGACGGAGAAACAGAAAGCTATATTTTATTGAAAAAACACGGTTTCTAAGCACTCGTGAGTCAATTCTATGATCTTGAGTAAATCTGCATCGGGGAATTGCAGTTTAAGGGTATGAGAAAATTATCAAGTAGGAATTCTATTAACTCTCTACTTGATGGTAGCAATCCCTAACTTAGCTCCCTTAATTCGACGCAATCGATCCATAACTTCCACAACACTTCCGTGATTGACACTTTTATCCGCGTTCAAAATAATTAAAGAAGTCTGATTAGAACCCATCACCTGCCGCACCGCACCCTCAATCTGGTCTAAATTGACTGGCTTTTTATCAACCATTAATTTTCCCGATTCCTCAATAGTGATAGTAATTTTAGAAGGCGCTTCCTGAGCCTGAGAAGTTGATGCTTTTGGTAAATTGACCGGCAAACCCTCGGATTTGGATAAAGACAGAGAAGAAATGATTAAAAACGTCAATATAGCGAATACCACATCAATCATTGGCACGATATTGATCTGAGCAATATTATCCGGTTCATCGGGTAGACGCATAGTTAGATTCTCTCGGTAATTTTTCGTAGCGGTGACGGTACAATAATTCTAACTGCCCTCCAGCTTCCTGAATAAAAGCAATTTGTTGTAAGTAAAACCCGCGAAACATATTGGCAAATAAAAGCGTAAAAATTGCCACCACTAACCCCGTTGCCGTAGATACCAGAGCTTCGCTAATCCCACCAGTAACGCCCGCTGCATTGCTGCTCCCAGCTTCTCCCAGTTTGAGCGAGCCAAAAGTGGTAATTAATCCCAAAACAGTGCCTAGCAACCCAAATAGTGGGGAAAG
>NZ_JAUBVR010000175.1:0-1905 GCF_036705955.1 Microcoleus sp. A6-C6
ATATCGGGACGATGTTCTCCGAGAACTTCGTACATTACTCCACTGGCTCGGCTGGGGCGGATGACGTGTAAACAAACGTCCTGGTTCTGAAACACCCACTCCCATTGGTTCTGTCCGTTAACTCTGGCACTCGTTTCATCTGAACAGATTAATTTGGCCCGCCGCAACCTTTGTAGTATTTGACTTACTTGGTCGTCTAAACTGGTTTTGACCTGGACCAATAGGTTGGCGATTGCTCCTTCTGATATCTTGAGTCCAAAGACCTCTCCAAATATGGACGACAGCCGTTCGTAGCTGATGGCATGAGTGTAACGCAGATATGTAACTAAGCTTTGAATCGAACTGCTTTCCCGGTGAACCTGGTTCCATTCCCAATGGTACAGGTGCAACATACTTGGTTTGACAGCAGGTACACTGACCACCATAACGTTCTATTCGGGTGATGATGGGGCGAATTGGGGGTAGTTCGATTTTTTCGTAGACGGATTGCAATTTTTGGGTGGCGGCGGTGACTTTCTCTCCACATTCGGGGCAATTTTTGACAATCGCGATGATTGTTTGGTCCGGATGAGGATGTAGCTGTCTTCCCCCTCCAGCTCTTCCCACACTTCTTTGTCTTTTTATCCCTTCAATTTTCGATGGCTTAATGTTGGGCTTGAATCCTTTTGATGGCGGAGTGCTGGAATTTTTGCTAGTTTTGATGGGAGATGGGTCTGCTTTTTGTTGGTATGTGGCTAATGCTGCGCTGAGTTTTTGGATTTCTTGCCATAGTTCTACTATCAAGGCTTCTTTTGCCTCGTTCGATAGTTGCTTTAAGTCGGGGAGTTTTTCCATTCCTTTATCTAATGTCTATCTCGTCTTCTTGTCAAGGGGGTTGAGCAATTACGCTAATAATTCCCGATAATAATCCCAAAAATCATCCAGAAACTGCCCTAAAATTACTTGATGGCAAGCGAATACCGGGCTTAACTTCTTGTAATGCCTTCCCTCGTGTACCCAACATAACGCTCGATCAGCAGTGATTAACTTGAATTGCGGAGCATCATCACAACAAAGAGTTTGTACGACTGGGCAATCAGTTTGCTGATGGTAGAAAACAATAGCTGCTGCTTCCTTAATCCGAGTCCGTTGTTGAGAACCCAGTTTGGGTAGCTCATTATTCAGTAGATGATTAAACTGTGTCTCACTCAACACAGTTCCTTGGGGTAATAGCTTGAGAGCGTTCTGCCATTTAGTCGGGACTTTGAAGTCCTGAATTAGTGAGAATGTCAGTGGATTCAGAATAAATTTTAGTTCTCGTCCGGGCTGTAATCCTTTCAGTACCGTCAGTCTATCTTTATTAGCTGTTGTGAAGTAGACTGTATATAAAGGGTTGCAGATGATATTGGTGGTATGGTTGACTCCACCTACACGCGCGCCAGTTTGGTCGAAGTGTTGCCAAGGGCTACTTGCTAGTCCTGAATCATAAACTTCTTTTTTCTCGGTTTCAAAACCCGAGTGGTTTTTGATTAACAGGTTGGATAAATAACCCGCTGATATAGAAATACCTAGATCTGCTAAAAACTCCAGTAGTTTGCCTTGCGTCATAGGGAGCATCCCACTTTTGCAGTCAGTATAAATACTCAAAGACTTGACCGACAAGTTGATGGCAGAATAGAAAGCAGATAAATTACCACCACCCCAAGTCAATATGACGCCAGAACAACGACAAAAGATCAAAATAAATCTCCAAGAAATAGCCGATATTTTTTATCAGAATACCCCGCCCGAAAATCTACAAAGCTTTGAATCTATCGAACTGACTGTCAGAGAGCATTTAGTTGAGACAGCAGGGCGAACGCATCTAAATTTTATGTTAGCAGAACCTGGTATATTGGAGAATGATTATTGAGTGCCTACCAAATA
>NZ_JAUBVR010000112.1:0-14624 GCF_036705955.1 Microcoleus sp. A6-C6
CATTAAATGGTGCACACCCGATCATTGCCTTTTTGTCAAGTACAATTTATACCAAATTAGATGAGCTTGCCCTGCAATTGCTCGTCTATTAGTCATTGCCAATTCTTTAATCTAAAATGGTATGAGTGACAAGTTTTCCAATGAATTGAACCGCCGAGAGTTTTTGCAAGGAATGGGTGCGGCGGCGGCGGGAATGGCTTTATCTGGTTGTGGAATTAACGCGGATCGATCGGCAAAAGGACTCACTGAAGAAGCCGAAGCGGTAAAGCCGATCGTCGATTCGGCAACCTTAGAGAAACCAAATTTAACCATAGGATACGTACCCGTTAACGATTGTGCACCATTTGCGATCGCCTGGAAAAAAGGCTTTTTCCGCAAATACGGTTTAAACGTCGAACTCAACCGCGAAGCAAGCTGGGCAACCTCCCGCGACGGCGTAATCTTCGGCCGCCTCGACGCCTCCCCAGTCGTATCCGGCGCGGTCACAAACGCCCGAATTGGCGCCGAAGGAGCGCGCCACGCACCCCTGTGCGCGGCAATGACAATTCACCGCCACGGCAACGCCATGACGATGAACAAAGCTATGTGGGATTTCGGTTTACGCCCGTGGCACGAATATAACGGCAATTTGGAAGAATTTGGTAAACAATTTCGAGCCTTTTTTGACAGTCAGCCGTCGGAAAACAGGGTTTGGGCAGTGGTTCTGAGTTCTGCGATTTACGAATACTTTGTCCGCTACATATCGGCGGCTGCCGGTGTCGATCCGTTCAAAGAATTTCGGGTAATTATTGTGCCGCCGCCGCAGATGGTAACGAACATCAGGATTGGCGCCATGCAGGCTTACATGGTGGCCGAACCTTGGAATACGCGGGCAATTCAAGGCAACTTGGGAGTGGGTTTTACCTTCGTGCAAGGCAAGGAAGTTTGGCTGGGACATCCCGATCGCCTTTTGGGAGTAATGCAATCTTTCATTGATGAAAATCCGAAGACTTATTACTCGCTGGTTAAGGCAATGGTGGAAGCTTGTCAGTATTGCAGCAAGCCGGAAAATCGCAATGAAATATCGGCGCTGCTGACTGAGCGATCGTTTACGGGGGCGAAACCGAAAAAAGGGGCGATCGACAAATTTACGCGACCGGCAATAGTTGGCGACTACAACTATGGAGGGTTTGATGGAAAAGACCGCACCATACAATCGGAAGATGCAACTATTTTCTATGACATTCCTAAAAATTTGCCTCAAATACCCGGAAATCATTCAACATTTATGTGGCAGTCTCAGAGTATTTGGTTGATGACTCAAGCCGCTCGCTGGGGACAGATTAAAGAAGTTCCAAAAAATGCTGAGGAATTAGCTAAAAAAGCTTGGAAAACCGACCTTTACCGCAAGATTGTTGCCGAAATGGCGATCGATTGTCCCACAGAAGACTATCAAGTTGAACCTGCGGAAGTTTTTATTGACAAAAAAGCATTTGATCCAAGCGATCCGGTAGGTTATTTGAATAGTTTTGAAATTAGAGCCAACCGCCCTCAATCTTTTTTCCAGTCTTAGTTTCTAAAGTGTTGGATAAAGTTATTGTATGGTGCGAACTGCGCACCTTACCACTTATCTAACCCAAAGAAAATCTAATTAACATTTTACTAATTTTCAGGATAACACCGTGACTCAATTTACTTCTACATCTACCCAAGCCAACGACAACACTAACAGCCAATCCAAGTTTTTGGAAATTGAAAACTTGTTCAAGTCGTATAAAAATGCTGACGGCAGCGAGTTTAGCGTTTTAGACAATATCAACTTAAGTATTGGAGAAAATGAATTCATTTCGGTAATCGGTCACTCTGGTTGTGGCAAATCAACGCTACTGAAAATAGTGGCAGGTTTGGAGCAACAAAGCAAGGGAATAGTGACACTCGAAGGCAAAGAAATTCGCAAACCGGGAGCCGATCGCATGATGGTGTTTCAGCACTACGGATTGCTACCTTGGCTGACGGTGCGGGAAAATATTCGGCTAGCAGTTGATGAAGTTTTGCAAAATCTCAACCGCGCTGAGAAGATTAGCCTTGTCAACGAGCATCTAGCAATGGTAAACTTAACAGCAGCAGCCGATAAATATCCCGATCAAATTTCAGGGGGCATGAAACAGCGAGTGGGGATTGCGCGAGCTCTGGCACTTCGCCCGAAGATGTTATTAATGGACGAACCGTTTGGAGCGCTGGATGCTCTGACTCGTGGCAAGTTGCAGAAACAGGTGCTGGATATCTGGGAAAAGCACAGACAAGCTGCAATGATGATTACTCACGATGTGGATGAAGCTATCTATATGTCCGATCGCATTGTGTTGATGACAAACGGCCCGGCGGCGACAATCGGCGAGATTTTGGCAGTACCGTTTGCCCATCCGCGCGATCGCCAGGAGTTGCGCGAATCTCAGGAGTATTACGAACTGCGAAACTATGCTTTGAATTTTCTCGATCGCTACTTTACCCAAGACGAATAACACCCGACGAACAGACAAAATAATTCACTTAAGAGAGGTCAAGCCTGTGAATCTCAAAACCATTTTAGCGCGTTTTGAAAGTGCATTGGGATACCAAAACTTAGCGGAAGAAATGGTGTTGCTGCCGGAGCCAAAAGTGCCAATTTCTAAGAATTCTAAATCTACAAAATCGGCAAAAGCTATCAATTTTATTGTCGGTTACAACAGTTCTCCCAAAAGTCAAACAGCTCTCGATATTACCCTTTGGATTGCGCATCAAACCCGTTTAGTAACAACCAAAGAAGTCACGGTGCAAGTCGTCTACGTGCTCGACGAAGCGCCCAACAGTTACGGCGAAGATACTTGCAATTTTGCTTCGGGAAATCTCTGGGCTGCCAAGCCACAACAATCGGATTTAGAGGAAATATCTGCCCTGAAATGTGCGGCGCCTGCGATCGCTTTACCTCCAGCCGAAATCCAATCGGTATCCCAGCGGACAACCTGGATCGATCCGCCTTATTTGCGAGCAATTTTTGGTCAAGATAATGAGTACGAAGTAGCAGATAAGTTGCTGTGGCAAGCGCGCTGTTTAGCTGAGGAATGGCGCGGTTTATTCAAAGCTCATTTACGCATCGGGCGGGTTGCTACAGAATTGAAAAATGTGGTAGAACTAGAATCTGCAAATTTACTATTTTTGGGCTGCAATTCTGGTAATCACCCCTTGGTTAGACAACTAGGCAAGAATTTTCCCTGTTGCGTGTTGGGAATTCCTGCGGCACTCAGCTATCCGATGGATTTGGGGCCGGAAGAAAGTTTAAGCAAGTTGCAGTTCGCTACAGCTATGCCTGCACGTTAAACTGGTTAGAACTTACGCAAAACTACTATTATGTAGGGTGCGCAGTGCGCACCCTACGACTTTATGTAGCGCGTCAGACTATTTTTTTGCTTTAGTCATATCTTGATCAAGAATTAAAAAGAGTTTCATCTATCAAAGTTCCAATTATGAGACAATTGGAACTTTTTTTTGATTATTGAGATGTTTAAAATTAGAATTAAGGAAAATTATCGGCACTTACCTGACCATAGAAAGTTCGTTCACCAATTTTATCCTACCCCGGCACACAGAGCGCAGGAGGCGATCGATCGAGCGTTTGTCATCCTCAGTCAAAGTTTCGTCAAAAATAGCTGCCAGCAAACCGTAGCGATCGGCTAAAGTAATGTAGCCAGTATGATTCACTTCGGCAAACAGCTCGCCCAAAGCAGATGGAATCAGGTTGACAGGAGTTTGCATAGAGATTGACTCTCAACTTGACGATCGCGCGATCGATCGTTTCTGCGGTAACAGAGAGCGATCGCACTTTCATAGTTTCTACGTATATTCCATTAAAAGATGTGACAGCCAACAGCAAAAACTTGTGATAATAAACAGCCAAATGTGTGAACTAAATCACATTCAATATTTGCGAATCATGCCTAAATCTGTAGGGTGTGTCGCCATAAAAAATCCCTGACTTGCATATCTACAATCTCACAGCGACGCACCTGCACTACAGCAAGCAACAGTGTAAACAAACCCAATACTTTCTTGGTAGCATTAATTTGTGCTAAAGATTGTAAATCGGCACTGCTTCGACTGGTTCAGCCAACTCAAACTTAAACACCCGGGAATAGAAATAGAATTCGCCATCAAGAGTTCTTTTGATATTTTCAGCGCGGCGAAAACCGTGCTGTTCCCCTTCATAAGCAACGTAAGCAACCGGCAAACCCTTAGCCTTCAATATCTCCACCATCATCTCCGCTTGATTGGGTGGCACAACTTTATCCTCCAATCCTTGAAAGAAGATCACAGGACAAGATAAACGTTCAGCAGAATGAATGGGAGAACGAGCTACATACAAATCTTTGCGTGCAGGATAAGGCCCGATCAATCCATCCAGATAGCGCGCTTCAAACTTATGAGTATCAGTTGCCAAAGCTTCCAAATCACTAACTCCATAATAGCTCGCACCAGCCTTAAAAACATCGCGGAAAGTCAGAGCGCACAGAGTCGTATATCCCCCTGCACTGCCTCCAGCAATCGCCATTCTTTCGCCATCAACCAAACCCTTTTCGGCTAAATATTTAGCACCGTTAGCGCAGTCGTCAACATCAACAATCCCCCAACTATCTTGCAGTCTTCTGCGATATTCTCGGCCATAACCAGTGCTACCGCCGTAGTTGACATCAAGGACAGCAAAACCGCGACTCGTCCAATATTGAATTTTCAAACTCATGCTACTAGAAGTAGCAGCAGTGGGGCCGCCGTGGCTTTTCACAACTAACGGCGGTTTTTCACCCGCAGGTGCAGCAAAATCTTGATTTTTCGGAGGATAGAAGAAGCCGAAAGCAGTCAAACCGTTTTCTGTGGGAAATTCCAGCGGTTCCGGTACGGAAAGATAACCAGACTCGATGCGTAAATCGCTAGATTTGCGCAATATTTCTAGTTGACTTGTAGCTAAATTGAGTTGTACAATAGCAGTAGATTCAGTCGGCGAACCTGCTAGAAAAACAACTGTTTCTTCCCGCGCTGTGACTGACGAAATATCAGTGTAAGGTGTCTGAATATTTGTCAAATGCTTGGTCGCTAAATCGAGACTTGCCAAATGCCACTTACCTTGCTGAGTGTAGGTGCAAATAATTTTGCTCTCCGAGACAACAGCATAGGTAGACATTCCAAAAACCCATTGGGGAAGACCGAATTCGGCGGACATTTCGCAGAGAGGTTCGATTTCTTGGGGATTGAGGGAAGTTCTAGATTGCCAGCGGTAGAAATTCCACCAATTCGACTTATCGGAAACAAAATACAAAACTCCATCGGTTGACCATTCCGGCTGAAAAATCGACTCATCAACTGCGCCAGCAACTAAGTTTTTTTCGCCTAAAGAACCGTCAGCATTAATTTCTGCTACCCACAATTCTGTGCCATCCCACGGCATATTTGGATGGTTCCAACAAATCCAGACAAGTTGAGAACCGTCAGGACTCAAACGAGGGGAAGCATAAAAATCATTGCCCTGAGTTAAGATTTGAATATCTGCGCCGTCATCTAAATTAATGCTAACAATGGTATTGACACATTCGCTCTCACCTGCATGGTCTTCGCGCACGCAAATTAGGCGATTTCTTTGATTGTCAATAATGACATCTGCGTAGCGACAATTAGCAGCAGGTGTCAGAGGTTCTGGTTGAGTATCTAATGTTTGAGAGTAAATGCGCTGGTCTGCAAAATGAGAGAAATAGATAGTGCCGCTAGCAACTGCAAAGGAAGCGCCGCCGTATTCGTGAACGCGAGTGCGAACGTTAAAAGGTGCGGGTGTTACGTCACTGATTTTACCGTCGGGAGTGCGCCGCACAATGACGCTTCTCCCTGCTTCTGAGGGTCTTCCTTCTACCCAGTAAATATCATCGCCGTCAATGGCAATTTGTCCGAGTCCGACAGTTCCTGAAACAATTAAATCTGAGGTAATGGGAGATTTCCAAGAGCCGTAAGGTGATATGGTATTCATATAGTTGAGACAGTTGTGTTTGATGCACAAATAAATTTATATTTGTATTTTACAGGAATTCAGTCTCTGGGGAAGCAGAATGTCCAAAAAACTTGTAGAGTGGAAGGGCGAAGCATTCCGGCAAACAATTTATTAGGATCGCGAATTAAATAATTTACACAAGTTTGTGGGGTGGGCGGAAGAGCCCGCCCTTTCTGGACGGGCGAGACGCCCATCCCACAAAAACAAAAGTATAAGTTATTAAATTTTCATTCCTTAGTGAGAACCAGAGGTTTACTGCCGGAATGCTTCGCCCCTACAAATATATTGGGGAAAAAATTAGATGAAATTATTTTCAAAAAAATTCTGGATTGTTGCCTCTGTTTTGTATTTTTTAAGTATTCTCAGTATTATGCTGATAGCAGATATGGGAAAATTAGTTAACTTTCCTCTTGCTCATCCGCCTTATGACAAACTCGGACACTTTATTTTGTACGGTATTGCCTCTTTTTTGTGCCATCGAGCGACGGGGAAAAAAATGATGCGTTTATTTAATTATCCAATTCCTTTCGGGCCGGCAATTTTTACTGTGTTTACTGCTGCGGAAGAAACGCTGCAAGCTATTTTACCGAATCGTACTGCTAGTATTGAAGATTTTTTATTTAGTTTTGCCGGGATTGCGGTTTTTTATTGGGTTGGAGAAGTTTGGGATAGAAAAAAAGGGAATTGAGAGAAACTGCCATACCAGATTTTGAGGGAGAATCGTCAATTAGGGTGTGGTTTGCGGTACGCACCCTAATTGAGTTACTTTGTCATGCTTTAATCACTCGTTCGAGTGAATTTGCTTCTTGAGTTTTGCCTTGCTTTTTCAATAAATCTCTGGCTTTTTTAAATAACTCTACTGCATCTGATATTTTATCTTGTGCGTAGAGGACTTGCCCAAACATATAATGAAATTCTGGGACGTTCGGTTTGAGGCGAATTGCGGTTTGAAAATTGGGAACTGCTTCTGCTAGTTTGTTTTGATTGGCTAGAAGGCTGCCTAAGTTGGCGTAAGCTTCGGCTAAATTGGGGTCGATTTGAATTGCTCTGCGAAAGGCGGCTTCTGCACCTTCTCTATCTTGTTGTGCAGCCAAACTTAAGCCTTGCTGAAAATATTCGTTGGCTCCTGTATTTTGAACTAAGATATTTTTTACAGGTAATTCTGCCCGCACTGGCAAAGAAATGTTTGCGGCACAAACTAAAGCTACTGTCAACAAGCTGGTGGTGGCCGTTACACCTAAAAATCGATTGTTTTTGTATTTGCTTAATATTGGCAATCAACCTTATTTTTCAAGCTAGAAAATGTTGGTTAGAGGGTTTAATCAGTCTCTTCTAAAAATGTTTGTACTCGACCGTTCGGTCTCAAAACCACTCGGATTTTTGGAATTTTTCCGTTGGAAACGGGAGAAACAAAGGGCTCGCCGACTAAGGGCATATTAACTTGTTCGATATTATCGGATGCTGCTTTTCCCATCGGTACAATAGTTTGAATTGAGCCGTTCTCATCGATTTGCACGCTGTATTCCAAGGTTTGTTCCATGCCTTCTGGTGGCTTCCAGCGTTCTTCAAAGTAGGTTCTAGCTTCTGAAACTTGAGGAATTGTATCAAATAAAGTGCGGTTTTTGGGGCTGGCGGTAGCCTGGTTGTTGTCAGACTCGGCTGGCGGTTTAGCGTCCTCAAGGGGTGGAAATTCGCTGGCGGGGGGGTAAATCGGCTGGGGGAGGCGGGGGAAGGGTTGCTGTGGGGGAACGGGAAGTCGGGATGCAGATAGGGATGGTGGCAGGGGTGGGGGTACGGCGGGAGCTAGTCTGGGTGGTACGGGGGGCAGCAGGTAGGGTGCTGTTGCGGGTGCTTGGGGGGCGGCAATTGAGGGCCCTGCGGGATCGGGAATGGTGATGATTTGCCCTTGAGGGAGGGCGCTCTGTGATGCCCCCGCGCTGCTGTTGGGGGCAAATAGCAGGGGTGGCTGCTGGATGGGGCTGGGTTTGTTGGTGCTTGGAGCTGGACCGATCGCAATTGGGGGCAAGCTGGGGCTGGGGGTGGCGGCGGTGGTGTTGATGGGCGGGGGCGGTAGGGGGGGTAAACCGGGTGTGGCTGTTGGTGTTGGGGATGTGGTGGGGGCGGGAACTGGGCTGGGGGTGGCGCCGGCAACTATCTGGGGCTGTCCTGGTACGGGGGTAAATTGTGGATTAGCGGGGGCTGTGGCGGGGGCTGTGGCGGTTTGTGGGGAGCTGTTGGATCGATCGAGCATTTTAACAATTCCCGTCGTCAAACCCGCGCTGGCGACTAGGATTGCTGCGATATTTAGCCATGATAATGCTTTCGGTTGTCGGCGATCGCGGTTGAGGTTGGGAAGGGCCATGACTTCGGCGGCGCAGTCATCTAGTGCGGTGGCCAAGTCAAAGAGTTGGATTGTGCTCAGGTGTACTTCCGGCCCGGATTCGGCGGCGCTCAATGAGCCTAAAAACAAGTTGTGGGCGAGCAAGCCGCGGGGTTCTAAGCGGGGGGAAACGGGCAGGTAGGTAGTGTTTGGGGCGGCGGTGGCTAGTTCGGATGTGTTGGGTGGTCGATCGACTATAACGGCATTACGGGCGGACTCTGGCAAGTCTGCGCTAACAGTATGGGTAATTTCAGGCTCGATATTGCTTTCCCAATCGCGAGTTTCGCCGAGCAAGTTTTGGACGTAGTTACTGACTGCTTCGTGGAGAGTTTCGAGTTGATTGCGATCGCCCCTGAGTGTAACGTGTTCGGTATCTGGTAGCCTGGGGTCGTCAAGCCGCAACTCGAAATTTAAAGATTTAAACACAGGTTGGCCCGCCCAGCGAGATAGAGGCGAACTTTTGGCTGTAATTTCCAGCGTGCAAGTGGGGGGCGTGTACCGTTTTAGAGCCATAATGAAGTCAGTTGTCAGTTGTCAGTTGATTGTTGATTGTTGTCAGTTGTCAGTTGTCAGTTGATTGTTGATTGTTGTCATTAGGAAGATGGAATAACTATGTTTTATCTGATATTTGGTAGCATTCTTAACAAGCTTTTTTAGTAACAGGCTTTCCGGCCTGTTCCACAACAAATAAATTTTTTGGTGGAATAGGCATCTTGCCTGTTCTTGATGTTTTTCATTCTCGTTTTCATTATGACTTAGCTTAATTCTTGGCACGGTCTAGGAGAGCCAGCCAGAGCCGCCTGTGACCGCCGGGACTGCTGTAAAATAGCAAATCGATCAGGAGTTTCAGGGCTAAATTAGTTAGTTCTTTTGCCGATAAGTTTTCTGCATCTTCCATGCGATCGGCATAAGTGTTGCTGAACCTATCAATATAATCTCCCAACAAAGCGACTGTGTGAGGTTCGCGGTTTTGCTCTGCCATTTGTTCCAGCAGAGCAACGGCGCGACGGATTAAAGCTTGGTGCTGTTTTGCTAAATTACAGCTGATCAAAACGAGCGATCGAGCTTCCTCCACATCCAGTTTTTTCCGCCCTCCCTGGCCTTTCCGCAGCGGGTTAGATTGGCGCAGCCGCCACAAAGCCACGCGATCGGCTACCATTGGCTCTAAATTCAGTTCGGCTGCTACCTTGAGCATCGCCTCTGAGCCAATTTCTGCCAGTGCTTCTAGGGCTAACAGCACTAAATCCAGTTGGGCTTTAATGTTGTCCAACTGGGTAGGTTCTGGTGCTTTTTGGGTCAATTCTTCCCAGTTGGGAGATGGGCCCGTTTGGTTTGTGGGAGCGGAGGGCTTTACAGTCGAGCGCATGGCTTGGGCACGGGAAATAAGACAGGTTGAGGCTGGATATCGACAGTATGCAGTGCTTTTGTTTGGCGGCCGGACAAAAGCAGATTCTGTTAATTTTTCTCCATAACTCGTTGCTTTGATTCCGGCAATCCTAGTTGCTGGACGGATTGGAGAGTTGAAAGTTGCCGTTGCAAGTTCGATCGACAGCAACCAGAAAAACCCATAAAATTTTACCCCCAATCATCCTACGCCGCCCGGTGTCCGAAATCAATTCTGTGTGTTCCGACTAAGCTGTTGCGGCAGAACAGATTTAAGTTTTTTGGCGGGTAAGATGCCCACCCCACAAGAGTTTCAAGCAACATGATTCTGAAAATTTAGATGCACGCCAGCTTATTTTAGATAAACCACCGTCACACCTCCACCTCCTTCTTTTTGACTGGCGAGCTCAAAGCGGGAAACCTGCGGGTGAGTAGCGAGGAACTCGTGAACCCCGCGCCGCAACTGTCCCGTACCCTTGCCGTGAATTATCCACAGCGCACCGTATTCGACGGCTTTGGACAGAGCTCTGTCGATTTCGATTTCGGCATCGGAGACTCTCGCGCCCCGGAGATCGATCGAATTATTAGCAGTGCGGATGGCAATTTCAGGATTGGGTTTGGCCGGTTCCGACGCTGCTTGCTTAGCTTTAGCGGTAGCGGCTGCTTGGGCTGCAACCTTGGCTAATTGAGCTTTAGTTTCCGGTTTTTCACCGTCGAGGGATTCAATTTCTGCCAGTTTGACAGTCATTTTCATAATCCCAAACCGCACGCTCAACTCTTCGTTAGCATCGGGGCCGCTGAGGACTTCGGCGGTTTGGCCCAGGCTGGGAATGCGGATGCGATCGCCCGTTTTCGGCATAAAACCCGGTTTTGGCTTCGCTGGTGCTTTCCGCGACGGCAGGTGTTTTTCAGAAATTTGATTTAAGGTATCTGTCGCCTGTTGGGCATTTTGAGCCGTTTGATCGCCCGCCTGCAATTTCCGAATGATTTGAGCAATTTCTGATTTCGCCGTACCTATCGCCTCATTTACTGCCACTTCCTGAGCTATTTTTAGGTCTCGCTCCCGTTCTTGCAAAGCCGCTGCTTTTTGAGAAACTTCCTTGTGCAGTTTTTCGGTTTGGTGTAGCAGTTGAGTTGCTTCTCTGGCCTTGGTTTCCTGTCTCCGGCGCTGGGCTTCGAGTCCTGCAATTACTTGATTGACATCTTGAGATGCTCCCCCGACATAGGTTTGAGCTTCATCGACTATGGATGCTAGCAAACCGAGTCTTTTGGCAATAGTCAGGGCGTTGGAACGTCCGGGAATTCCCCACAACAAGCGGTAGGTGGGCTGCATAGAATTGTCGTCAAATTCTACTGAGGCATTTTCAAAGCGCGCGTCTTGATATTTAAGGGCTTTGAGTTCGCCAAAGTGGGTAGTTGCGATTGTTAGTAGCGAATGTTGGGCGAGATATTGCAATAGGGCGATCGCCAATGCACTACCTTCTGAGGGGTCTGTCCCCGCTCCTACTTCGTCTAACAAAACTAAAGATTTGGGAATTAGTGATTGGGCATCGGGCATTGGGAATTGGGCATCGGGCATTGGGAATTGGGCATCGGGCATTGGGAATTGGGCATCGGGCATTGGGAATTGGGAATTTTCTTCTCCTTCTCCTGCACTTTCCCCTTCCGATTTATTAGTTAAAACTTCTAAAATGCGGCTGATGCGGCGGATGTGACCGGAGAAAGTAGACAAACTTTGCTGCAAAGATTGTTCGTCACCAATATCAGCCAAAATGTTGTCGAACCAAGGCAATTCTACGGGTTCGCGGGCGGCGACAAACATTCCGGCTTTTGCCATTAAAGCTGCTAATCCCAAGGTTTTGAGGGTAACAGTTTTGCCGCCGGTGTTGGGGCCGGTGATGGCGACGACGCGGATCTGTGGCTGGATTGTCAAATCGACGGGTACGACTGTAAAGCCTTGTTCGTATTGCTGCTGCCAAACTAATAAGGGATGGCGCAAATGTCGCAAGGTGATTTGCGATCGCAGATTGGGAATTAATACTTGGCTCTGTTCTGCTTGTTCCTGATCTTCAGTTTCCTGATCTTCAGTTTCCTGATCTTCAGTTTCTGAATTTTTGGGTGCTAATTCAGGCTCTCCCAATTCGATAAATTTCGGCGGGTTTGCTTGCAGCCAATAACCGTAGCGTGCCTTAGCCGCAGCTAAATCTAAAGTTGTTACTACCACCACCAATCTGTCTAAATCTGGTTTAACTGCTGCGACTTGCTCGGTGAGGGCGCGGCGGACTGCTTCCTCTTCGGCTTGTTCTTGTCTGAGCAACTGCCGCATTTGGTTATTAAGATTGACTGTGTTATGTGGTTCTACATATAGTGTCGCGCCGCTGGCGGAGGAGTCGTGAACGATGCCGGGGATGGCATCTTTTTGGGGAGCTTTGACGGGAATGACAAAGCGGGAGCTTCTTTGGGTAATTACCTGTTCTTGGACGGCGTTGGATTGGCGCTGCAAAATACCTTGCAATATTTGATAAATGCGATCGCGCAATTGTCGCATTTGAACTCGAATTCCTGCTAATTTAGGAGTGGCGCGATCGGCTACTTGAGCGCGATCGTCTATACAGCGATGGATTTCCTGTTCGATTTCGGGATAAGTCCGCAGTTGAGATGCCAGTTCTTTGAGTGTGGGCACATCGGGCGCAGAGTCAATGATCCGGCGCAATTGCCTTGATCCGGCGAGGGTGGTAGCAATTGCCAGCAATTCTTCGCCGCTGAGCAAACCTTGCAGTTCGGCTCGTTGCAGGGAAACGCCGATGTCTTGGATGCCATCAAAACTCAAAGCACTGCCAGCACGGCTTTCTAACTGATAAGCTTCCTGAGTTTGGGCGAGGAGTTCTGCTGTTTGAGCTTGAGTTGCTGGAATTTGGAGGTCGAGGGCGGCGGCAACGCCGAGTTTGGTGGCCGCGAAGGTAGCCAAGTGCTGACACAGGCGCGGCCATTCTAATAGTTGTAGTGTTTCGGCTTGAATCAAAGTTGAGGTGGTGTTGGTGATTGGCATTCTCAGGCGCAGACCGAGAAGGTGAATTTGACGTTACTGTTAATTAATTTTAAAGTTTTTTTATGGTTTTCGGGCGCAACTTGAAAAAGTATCTGGGATATTTATCAGCAGTCTGAAGGCAGAAAGCTGTTATCTAAAGATTAATTAGGAAAGCAAGAATTTGCAGTTTTGCATTTTCCGTCTAAAATTATACCTTCTACTGAGCTATTTAGGGCTTTGAGGGAGCCGGAATCCGCTGTTTTTTTGAGGATTGAACTATTGTGTAATTTTAAATATGTCCGCACAATGATAGCGGTTGTATGCTAAAGAGTAAGTTGTGGAGCTGTTGTGATGGCGAAGATTCTGACGATCGCGGATGATGTGACTTTGGGAGTCGTGCAAGAGTTACTGTTAGGGGAGGGACATGAGCTGAAAGTGGCTTCTGACGGCAAGGAAGCTTTAGATTTGGCGAGGGAATTTTCCCCGGATGTGGTAATTTGCGACGGGACTTCGCCTCAAATCAACTGGTTGGATCTGTGCCGGCTGCTGAAGGGCGATTCCCTACCCTTCGGGAACCCCTACGGGGAACGGGATAGCTTCGCTTCACGAGAATTGGGTACAGCCTATTTTCTGCTGCTGACAACACCCGATCAATTTGCAGGGGCCCAAGAATTGGACACGCTGGACGATTTTTTGTTTACACCGATAGTTAAGCAGGAATTGTTGGGGCGGGTGCGCGCGGGTTTGCGTGGGCGCGAGTTGAGGCTGGAGTTGGAACGAACTCAGCAAGAATTGCAACTGTCGCGCGATCGAATACTGCAAAGTGAAAAAATGTCTAATTTGGGCGAATTGGTATCTGGGATCGCCCACGATATTAACAATCCAATTACTTTTATTTACAGCAATCTCACTCATGTCCAAAGTTACGCTACTGATTTAATTGAACTGCTGCGATTGTATCAAAAACACCTAGTCAATCCCGACTCGGAAATTATGCAAAAACAGCAAGATATGGATGTGGAATTCATCCTCGACGATTTATTGAAAATCGTGAGTTCCATGCGCACCGGGAGCGATCGCATCCGCCAAATAATCTTGTCGGTACAGGATTTTTCCCGCAGCGATCGATCGGGCTGGCAGTTATTCGACATTTCCGACGGTTTAGAAAATACTCTGTTGTTGTTGCAGCACCGCTTGCCGGCTCGCGAGGGTAGGCGAGATATCAAGGTGATGAAGGAATATGGAAATTTGCCGCAAGTTGAGTGTTACGCGGGTCAGCTCAATCAAGCTTTTCTGAATATTATCAATCATGCGATCGATGCTTTGGAAGAGTCGAGTCAAGAGTTGGATGAGTCGGAATCGCTGAAATTTAGACCTGTAATTTTGATCAGCACTCACGTAATCGATGGTCAGCGGATTGCTATTGAGATTGCTGATAACGATCTGGCAACCAGCGAAGATATCGCAGCCCAATTTTCCGATCCATTGTTGATGGCGAAACCTGCGGAACACAGCAGCCGTTTAGGACTTGCTATCAGCTATCGGATAATTGTAGAGCAGCATAAAGGAGAGTTAAAGTGTTTTTGGGAACCTGGTAAAGGTACTAAAATTAGGATAGAAATTCCCCTCCGGCACAGTTGACAGTTGACAGTTGACAGTTGACAAAAGAAGGAAGAGGATTGAAACAATGAATATTCTTGTTTTAATTTATGGGTGCATCTCACTTTGGCGAGTATGCCAAAAAAGGGTTAAAATGAAAAAGCTAGTAAAATTGCCAAATAAAGATG
>NZ_JAUBVR010000113.1:0-13768 GCF_036705955.1 Microcoleus sp. A6-C6
TTAAGATATTTGTAGAATCAAATAAGTTATACACTGTCGAAAAATTAAGATTTACCGCAACTTATTGAGCGGATACAATTCCAGTTACTTAAATGAACTGGCTTCATGGTCAGACGAGCAATGGAAGTGGGCAGCAGGTGAAAATAGTCGGATCACTGGACCCATGTTTGGTGAAAAAGATGAGAGAAACTACTCAGGACATGAGGCGATTTTTAACGTCTACGATCAATTGTCCAACAAACTCTTGAATTCAAAATTAGGTTCACCATATCCCAATTCAGCCGGCTATGTTGATGTAGGCTATGGAGATCTTCCTGGTGTTGGTTGGCACGATGGCATAGATATTTCCACTCAGGGTAAAATAGTTGATGTTAAAGTTATTGTTGGAGGAACTGTTCGTCAACTAAGCTATTCAGGATACAGTGGAGTAGGATATGCGATTGAAGTCAAAGGAGACGATGGGCGCTTCTATCACTATCTACATCTGAGTAGCCTAAAAGTCTTGTCGGGCCGCATTGAAGCGAACCAACCCCTTGGTCAAGTAGGTGATACCAGTAAGTTTGCTATATCAAATCACCTTCACTTCCAGGTAAACAAGAGTGCCAAAACAGATGAAGCCGGAAATAAATCGGGTGTCTACGACATTCACAGTAAAACAGATGTTTACAACTCAACATACAATCCTCTGAAAGTATTTTGGGAACTTAAGCGCGAGGGAAGAGTTTAGTCTGAAAAGCAACCAATAATTAATAGCTAACTTGGGTGAAGCGATCGCCCTTCTGACATCCGCGTTAATCTGCGTCCATCTGCGGTTACAAAAGAGCGATCGCCCTTTCTAATAATTCAGAAGGGCGATCGCCCTTCCGTTTTTGCATTCAAGTAAAAAAAAATGCCGATTCAGCCAATTATTGCTAGAATAGTCACAAAAAATTCTTCTTATTAACCAATGAACGACATCTCTATCTGCTTGCCAGAAGACTTACTCACATACATCAATCAAAAAGTGGAAAACCCCAGCGCTTTGATAGAATCACTCTTGCAACAATGGCGAAAACAGCAAGAAAACCAAGCTTTAGCAGAAGCTTGCAAGCTAGTTGACGAATTCGATTTAGGATGGGATGAGCAATGGCAAACTCAAGCGATTACCGATTGGGAAGTATCTGGATAGCTAGATTCGATCCGTCAGTCGGAACAGAAATACGCAAAACGCGACCTGCATTGGTGATTTCTGGTACGCTGTTTAACGAGCGGCGCAGCAAAATAACAGTTTTGCCATTTACCTCAGCTCGTCCTCACGATCCTCGGATTTCTGCTGCTGTGATATTTGTACCAACATCTCCACAAAATGGTTTAAACGCAGACAGTTTGCTAGTCTGTGTTGATCCCATGACTTTCGATAAAACGAGATTAGTACAACAACTCGGCCAACTCGAATCAGACCTACTTTCCCAAGCTCAAGAGATTTTGCAGCGCTATCTCGAATTATAGCGATCGCCCTCCGCTAACTCTGACCAAAAATAAAGGCGATCGCCCTTTTGGAACTATTCGCAAAGGTATCTCGATTCTACTTTTCGTTACCATCAACCAATGGCAAAAACCAGGGTTATTATATGAATTAGAAACCCTCATCCTTCAAGCTGCACATCCTCCCTACAACGTAAAAATTTCCAGAGAACAATGAATCATACCCTCAACATCCAACACTTGCCACCAGAAGCTATTCATTCGCTGATGACCCATTTGCCTGACTATGTGAAAGTCGCCCTGATGGAAAAAGCTACGCAGCTAGAATGCTCTCTCGAATCTGCGATCGAAATGGCGATCGCTAGTTTTCTAGACTCAGAAGCTTTCAGCTTTGAAGATTGCCTATTATCGCAACGTCTTCAGGAATCAGAATTGGTAGAATCTCCTCAAAGGAAATAGATGCGAGATATTTTTAAAGGAGATAAATATCATGTCATCCCCAGAACCAAACCTAGCCGATAACTGGGAATTCACAGAATTATGGGTAGATCCGACAGCATCACCCCCTTACGTCCTAATTTTACTGGGTGACAATTCAGGTAATAGCTCTATCTACGATCCTGCTCAAAATTATCAGATCGTATTTGCCAGTTCAAGTTATCAAGAAGCTAAACTCTGGCTGTTAGAAGATGAATACGAACGAGTAGAAAGTCGGCTACAAGTGGAAGCAGCATAAACCCATTTTTGAGAAAATTGGAAAGTGCGAGATCCCTTTTGGAACTATCCGAAAGAGATCTCGCCCTTCCATTTTTGCATTCAAGTAACAAAAAATTGCCGATTCATCCAATTATTGCTAGAATAGTCACAAAAAAAATATTCTTATTAACCAATGAACGACATCTCTATCTGCTTACCAGAAGACTTACTCACATACATCAATCAAAAAGTGCAAAACCCCAGCGCTTTGATAGAATCACTCTTGCAACAATGGCGAAAACAGCAAGAAAACCAAGCTTTAGCAGAAGCTTGCAAGCTAGTTGACGAACTCGATTTAGGATGGGATGAAGAATGGCAAACTCAAGCGATTACCGACTGGGAAGTATCTGGATAGCTAGATTCGATAGTCATCGCCCTTTTGGAACTATCCGCAAAGGGCGATCGCCGTGTTATCAAATACCTGCTTTTGGCAAGTCAATTATATAAGCTGTTTCTACAATTTATGTACTTTAATTTTGAACAACAACCAGCCGTACTTGATGATGCCAAATACTCAATACCAGTCCGCGATCGCAAGTCCTGCAACTCTCGAAAACTCCTTGACATTGTGAGTAACAAGAGTTGCTTGAAATGCTAAAGCTGTCCCTGCAATCAAAACATCTATCGGCCCGATGGGAGTGCCTTGTTGCTCCAATTGAGCGCGGATTGTGGCAGCAGCAACAGCAGAATCGCGATCGAAAGGAACAAGATTAACTCGGCTCAAGAGTTGCTGAAGTTGTTCAGTGCGTTTTGCGGGTGAAGTAGATTTAGCAATACCAACTTGCAATTCAAACAAGACGATCGTGGAAATACCAATTTCTTGAGGAGGTATATTGACAAGGTTTTGAGCAACTTGTCCTTGTCCTTTGAAGTAGTATATTAATGTATTTGTATCCAAAATGTACATCTAAAAGCTCTCCCGCAAAATGTCTTCCCCCGACTCGGTACGAATCTCTTCCAGAGTAGGAAAGTCATCTGCCCATGCTCCAGCGAGGGAATAAATCAATTCCTGCCAAGAAGTTAAAGAATCTACTGTATCGGTGGATTGGTTATCATTCAGGTATTTGGCACGAATAAACTCAGCGAAAGTGAGAATTTCGCTAGCTTGGTTTTGGGGAAGGGTTTTGACGATCGCGTAGATTTGTTCAAGAACAGTCATAATTAGATTATAGATAAAGTACAGCTGATCTTTATTTTAGTAATTATAGTTCATTTAGTCGCCATTATTCCATCCGCGTCCATCAGGCATCTGTTGCGGTTGCTAAAAAGAGCGCTCTTCTTTTCTCTCCGAGATTCAAATTCAGCTATCCCAGAGAACAATGAATCATACCCTCAACATCCAACACTTGCCACCAGAAGCTATTCATTCGCTGATGACCCATTTGCCTGACTATGTGAAAGTCGCCCTGATGGAAAAAGCTACGCAGCTAGAATGCTCTCTCGAATCTGCGATCGAAATGGCGATCGCTAGTTTTCTAGACTCAGAAGCTTTCAGCTTTGAAGATTGCCTATTATCGCAACGTCTTCAGGAATCAGAACTGGTAGAATCTCCTCAAAGGAAATAGGATGCGCCATTTTGGAACTATCCGCAAAGGGCGATCGCTCAATTATCACCTATAATTCCAATCAATCCCTCTTTCAAAGACTGGATATCTACATTTTGAAGCCTTCCCAGTTTTTTGATAATCAGTTGTTTCTCAATTGTCGTAATAACAGGCTTAATCATAGAAGCTTTTAAAAGCCCAGCCCCTCGCCAATCTGCGATCGTGATATCACCGGCTTTCGGGCTACTGCTAACTTGACTGGTTATGCCCATCAGAATGCGATCGGGATATTCTGCATTATAGACATCGGAACTAACCACAACGGCTGGACGCTTTTTATTAGTCGTTTGATCGGTAAAAGGAAACGGAACTAAAACCACATCACCAAAATTATAACTCGTCATATTCTGCATCCTCTGGGTTATCCCAAATTTTAGCAAAAGCTGCTTCGGAGAGTTTAGTCGCACTATAAGTTAGAAGACTATCGTCACTTCGAGTTAGAAGGAAGTCGAGGAAATCTTCTAATACCGTAATTTTATCGGGCGGTAAGCTACGAATTTTTTCGATCAGCTTGGTTTCAGGACTTTTAGCGATACTCATCTTCTATCACCTTTTTATTGAAAACACTACACACATTCTTCTAAACCTAATTCTGCCAATTCCTGTAACTCTGTATCTTCTGCATAAAGTTCCGCATAAAGCATCGCCGATTCTTCTAACTGCTGGGCTTCTAACGCTAACTCCAACCGTTGAATCGCTATTCTCACCAATTCACTAGGATCTTTAAATCCATAGTTTTGACAGAGTTCTAAAAATTTGATCTGAGACTCATCTAGTGTAAATGTTTGCTCTTTCATAGTAACAATACTAGGAACCTTACCCAAGTTAGTTGTTTAAAAAGCTTTGTTTAGGATGCAAGTATTTTGATGATAACATACCTGCGTCTATCGTGCAACAAAAAACTAGCAAATATCAATAACACCATATTATCCCAAACTATGAAAAAAACTATCATTGGCATCATGGGCCCAGGCGAAAATGCCACATCAACCGACTTAAAAAACGCCTATAAACTCGGACAACTCATCGCCGAAACTGGATGGATATTGCTAACGGGCGGCCGAAATGTCGGCGTGATGGATGCCGCCAACAAAGGTGCAAAATCAGCTAACGGTTTAACAATTGGCATCCTTCCGGGAAACGATACTCGCGGCATTTCCGAAGCTGTCGATATTGCCATTGTCACCGATATGGGAAACGCCAGAAATAACATTAATATTCTTTCTTCAGATGTGATAATTGCCTGCGGTACGGGCGCGGGTACAGCTTCGGAAATTGCCCTCGCCCTCAAAGCTCACAAGCAAGTTATTTTGTTAAATCATAGCTTGGAAAGTCAACTTTTCTTTAAAAATTTAGGCAAAATTAACATTTTTGTGGTACACAATGCTGTAGAGGCTATGAATCAAGCTCGCGAAATCCTAGCAAATCCCAGATGAAATTCAAGATGAAAGTAAGCAAATTCAACTTTTGTGCGATCGCAATTTTCCTAACTCTGGGGATTTTCGGCAGTACCAAAGCAGACGGAGGAATTGCACAGTTAAGCTTCAGCAACCAATCCACTCAAACTTTAGCACAAACGCCCCCTCCTCCTCCGCCTTCTGCTCCTGTCAAATTGCCTGTCACCGAACAAGAAGCGCCGCCGATTACTAGCGAATCAGTGCCGGATCAAATAGCTTTAGCAACCCATTTGCAGACCATCAAAGCTAGAATGTACGGTGCTTACTGGTGTCCTCACTGTCACACGCAACAAGAACTTTTCGGCAAAGAAGCATTTACCGCGATTACTTACATTGAGTGCGATCCCAGGGGGAAAGATGCTCAACCAGATTTGTGCAAAGCTGCTAAGGTTCAAGCTTATCCCACTTGGGAAATTCGCGGAAAATATTACACCGGCAGGCAATCTTTGGAAAAACTTGCTCTTTTATCCGGTTATAAAGGCAGCAGCAATTTTGTGCCACAAATTCCCTCTCCTTAAATATATCTAAATTAGTGGGCGATCGCACTCGCCCACTAATAAACCGGGTTTTTGAACCGAAATTCACGGTTGTGAGCAATTATCTTGGTTAAAAACCCGGTTTCTGCCCACCCGTGCGTCTAGGAGTATAACTGTAAGGTGCAGAAACCGCTAAAAATATGACTTTTATGAATCGAACTTCTGAATAATATGAATTGACATAACAGGAAGCTGGTTATTTAATTGTAATTAGGCGGACATATCTATTTAATTTTTTGATTGGCACTTATTCAGGAGACTGAAACGATGCAATTACAATCCAGCAAAAAACAAATAATTTTTAGCAGTTTGCTGTGCTTCTCGGCAATTGCATTTCCGGTAGCGAGTCAAGCTGTAACAGTACAAGAAGTACCGAATCCCCGCCAAGTAAATCATACTTGGGTAACAGATAGAGCCAATATTCTCAGTGATAGTACGGAAACTCAGCTAAATCAGATGATTGCGGAGTTGGAGGCAAAAAATGGCTCAGAAATCGCTGTTGTCACAGTGCCTGATACTAAGCCATCGGCGACACCAAAGGCATTTTCTACAGAATTATTTAACTTTTGGGGAATTGGCAAGAAAGGTAAAAATAACGGAGTTTTATTGTTGATTTCATCTGGAGAACGCCGTGTTCAGATTGAGACTGGTTCGGGGATTCAAAGCCTTTTGCCCGATGCGAAAACGGTAAGTATTATTCAAACGGAGATTACGCCCAGATTTAAACAGCAGGACTTTGACGGGGGTACATTGGCGGGGACAAAGGCGTTAGTTAATGTTTTACAAACTCCGACTGCAAACGTGCAATCTCAAAACGTGCTGCCTTTAGCTCCCATAGTACCATCTCAAGCGCTAACACCGTCGCCAATACCTAGTGAATCGCCAGTTATTAGCAATAGTAAGTCCACAGGTGAAGATTCATCGAATTTAATCTATGGCTTACTTGGGTTGTTATTCATAGCATTCATAGCATTTATACCTTGCTTCATTATCTTCAGGATATTTCGCAGCTTATTTTCTCGGATATCTCGTTACCGCCACCGCCGTTATCCGCGTAATTACACCAGTAACAATCGCAATTACAGCAGTAACAGCCACAACTATTACGGTGGGGGTGGCTACTACAGCAGTAACAACATCGATTACAGTAGCACTAACGACTACAGCAGTAACAGTAGTAGCGATGATTGCGGTGGCTACTACAGCACTAATAGCAGCGACTACAGTATTAGCAACAGCGACTGCGGAGGTAGCTTTGGTGGTGGCGACTCCAGCGGTGGCGGTGCGGGTGGCGATTATAGCATTAGCAGCAGCGACTGCGGAGGTAGCTTTGGTGGTGGCGACTCCAGCGGTGGCGGTGCGGGCGGCGACTACAGCAGCAGTAGCAGTAGCGACTCTAGTAGTGGCGGCGGCGACTACAGCAGTAGCAGTGCGGGTGGCGATTACAGCAGCAGTAGTGGTAGCGATTACAGCAGCAGTAGCAGCAGCGACTACAGCAGCAGTAGCAGCAGCGACTACAGCAGCAGTAGCAACAGCGACTACAGCAGCAGCAGTAGCGACTACAGCAGCAGTAGCGACTCTAGTAGTGGCGGCGGCGGTGGAGATTGGTAATAGTTCTAAGGTGCTCTTCGGCGCACCTGATTCGATTGTGAATTAGATCGTTTTCCCTAGAATGACCACTATCATATAGGTTTGTAGTGAGGACTTTAGTCCTGTGATGGATGCGGACTAAAGTCCTCACTACAAACCTATTTTAGGATTAGTTTTTAATCAGAAAAGTAGTCTTCAACTATTTTCAAAATCCGGGATGCTGCTAACCCGTCGCCAAAGGGATTGATTGCCATTGCCATTGCGTCGTAAGCTGTAGAATCACTGAGTAATTCTGCCGCTGCTATGAAAATTGTATCAGAATTCGTACCGACAAGTTTAGCGGTTCCGCCAGCAATTGCTTCTGGTCTTTCTGTAGTTTCTCGCAATACTAAAACAGGCTTGCCCAAACTCGGTGCTTCCTCTTGCAAGCCGCCGGAATCAGTGAGGATTAAATGACTTCTCTGCATGGCTCCTACTAATTCCGCGTAGTCCAAGGGTTCTGTTAAAAAGATTCTTGGATGGTCGCCTAAAAGTGCTTTTAAAGGTTCCCGAACGGTTGGATTTTTGTGCAGTGGTAAGAGTAAGGCTGTATCGGGAAATTTATCTAAGATTTGGATGAATGCTCGCGCAATTCCTGCTAAGGGTTTTCCCCAATTTTCGCGACGGTGGACTGTTGCTAAAATGGTGCGATGTTTGTTCCAATCTAGGTTGGGAATTTTGCATTCTGGTTCGCGTTTGGCGACGGATAACAAGGCGTCGATTACTGTGTTGCCTGTACGGTGAATTTCTCCTAAAACGCCCGATCGCCCTAAATTCTCTGCAGCCAGCGCTGTGGGGGCAAAATGCAGCCGTGTGAGCTGAGATATCAAGCGTCGGTTAGCCTCTTCGGGGTAAGGATTGAACACGTCGTCAGTCCGCAAACCGGCTTCTACGTGACCTACAGGTATTTTCTGGTAAAATGCAGCCAAAGCAGCGGCAAACGCTGTCGTTGTATCTCCCTGAACTAAGACGATTTGGGGCTGCAATTCTTTAAACAAGGCTTCCAAACCCTGCAAACTCCGGGATGTAATATCTGTCAAGGTTTGCTGGTGCTGCATAATTGCTAAATCCCGATCGGCTTTTAGATCAAACATCCGCATCACTTGCTCGACCATTTCTCGGTGCTGACCGGTTAAAATTACTTGGGTGTCAAAGTTGGGTGAATTTTTGAACTGTTGAATTACAGGAGCTAGTTTAATTGCTTCCGGGCGAGTTCCTAGGACGATACAAACGCGGCGTGTGGCTTCGGGCATGGTAAAGTTGGGTAGTTGAGATTTACGAGGCTGTTAAAGGCAGAAGATTTTATAGCTGGTTTGAATCGTTGGTTAATAAGATTTTTTTTAACCGCAGAGGGCGCAGAGGGCGCAGAGAAGGGAGGCAAGAGAGATAGAAAGTGGTTTTTTACGGATTTATATTGTTTATGCTCGCACTGTTTGTACATTTTTAATCGTTAGTAAGATTTTTTTTAACCGCAGAGGGCGCAGAGGGCGCAGAGAAGGGAGGCAAGAGAGATAGAAAACGGATTTATATTGTTTATGCTCGCACTGTTTGTACATTTTTAATCGTTAATTGGTCATGCCTTATCGTTACATTCTATTTTACAAACCCTATGATGTTTTAACTCAATTCACTGATAATTCAGGGGAAGTTAAACGCAGAACTCTGAAGGATTATATTCCGATTCCTGATGTTTATGCGGTGGGAAGGCTCGATCGCGATAGCGAAGGTTTGTTGCTGTTAACCGATGATGGACAAATGCAGCACCGCCTCAGTGATCCGAAGTTCGCTCATCCTCGCACTTATTTGGTTCAGGTGGAACGGGTTCCAGATGCGGGTGCGATCGCAGCTTTGCAAACTGGTGTCACAATTCAAGATTATCGGACTCGATCGGCAAAAGTGCAATTATTATCAGCAGAACCCGAATTGCCACCCCGCCAGCCTCCGATTCGATTTCGCAAAAACATTCCCACAGCTTGGCTGGAAATGACTCTCACCGAAGGCCGCAACCGCCAAGTCCGTAAAATGACCGCAGCAGTAGGGTTTCCGACGCTGCGGCTGGTCAGAAGCGCGATCGGGCATTTGCGTCTCGAAGGCCTCAAACCCGGTGAATGGCGCGAATTAACTCAAGCTGATTTGAGATTTTAGATTTTAGATTGGGGAATTACAGTAAACAGTTAACCGCCAACAGTCAACAGTCAACAATCAACTACTTTCTAGCCGGCAAAATAAAACTCTCCTTTCCATCCCGATCTTTTTGCACCTGAGCTCCCAACTTGACAAGAGCTTGTTTCGCCCTTAGTCGCACAATTTTGTCCTTTGTTTGAGCATAAACCGTGCTCCAAGCTGCAAACCGCACCGGCACGCTATCGGGATCTCGACGCAAAAACTCAGCAGTTCCTCGAAAAATCTGCGCCAATTCGCGGCCTTTCGGGGTTTGTTCCACCCAGTCAGCAGCCATTTCGTGGGAGTGAATTGAGTCAGGAATGTCCCCCAACAGCAGCAATTCATCGAGAGCTTTATTTCGCCACACTGTCCACGCTTGCGGATCAATTTGCGGCGAAAGGGCGCTAGTACCCCGTTCCATTAACTGCACGGCGATTTCGGGTTTTGCTTGATAAAAGGAAACAGCAACTGACAGAAATGGGTAAATTTCCACTCGCCGAGGATCGCGCCGCGTGATGATGTCAAAATATTCTTGGCTCAGATTGTAGCCGGTCACATCTCGCGCTTCGTCGTCGCCAAAATACTGCAAAAATTTGAGAAATGTCCAATCGGCAATTAAATTGTCAAACCCAAGACTAGGGAGAGTTTTGAGCATTTTTAGCCGCAGGGCTTCTTGCTGGGCTTCTTGCTGGGAGGCTTGCTTGAAACTGGCAGCAGATATGGCAGAGAGTGGCTTCTGCACTGTAGGAACGGCAACTGGGGGCATTCCGCCTAATTGCCCGATCGACTGCATGGTAATGACGCCAGCCAGCGCTGCTGCACCGATAACTCCATTCAGGAGCAGGCTCAACCAATTACGGGAAAATTGTGCGATTTTAGCTTCCACGAGACCTTTAAATCCGAGTTTTAAATTAAGTTTATTAAAATAGAGTCATGATTGGTTGGCGATCGGCTATAAATCTCGTTAAACTATCAAAAGGGATGCTATGGCCTCCACAACATAGTTTAAGTGGTAGTTTGAGATTTTTTAGCAATATAAAATCTCAAATCAAAAATCTAAAATCGAATTGAGCCAAAATTCAATGAATCAAGCCCGCAGACGCTTTTCTAAGTTACAGGCAGCCCTGTTCACTGGGGTGATGGCAACAACCGCTTCGATATCTTTACTCGTTCCTGGCCTGAGTCAATCAGTCCGCGCCGAGCTTCAAGATAGCCCCAAAGCTGTCTTAGACGAAGCTTGGCAAATTGTGAACCGAGATTATGTCGATCCCACCTTTAACAAGACTGACTGGCAAGTTACTCGCCAAGAATTGCTGAGTAAAAATTATACTTCTCGCGAAGCCGCTTACACCGCCCTCCGTAATGCCCTAGAGAAATTAAAAGACCCCTACACGCGCTTCATGGATCCGAAGCAGTACGAAGCCCTCAGGAGTCAAATCTCCGGGGAACTGACAGGGGTGGGGATGAGGCTCGAAGAAGATGAGAAAACGAAAGCGATCACGGTAGTCGAACCGATGGAAAATTCCCCAGCCCTGAAGGCAGGGGTTCAAGCTGGCGATACAATTTTGGTGATTGACGGCAAACCTACCAAAGGCATGACTGTCGCGGATGCGGCTCAGATAATTCGGGGCGCTGAAGGCACGAAAGTCACGCTGCGGATGGCTCGTCAGGGCAAAAGCGAGTTTGATATCACTCTGACTAGGGCGAAAATTGAGGTAGCAGCGGTTCGCTACAGCCTCAAGAAGGAAGCTAACAAGAATGTCGGTTATATCCGCTTGCAAGAGTTTAGTTCCCACGCGGGCGAACAAATGCAGCGGGCGATTAAAAAGCTCTCCGATCAGAAAGCTGACGCTTTTGTGTTGGATTTGCGGGGTAATCCCGGCGGTTTGCTGTCGGTGAGCATTGATATCGCGCAAATGTGGATGGATTCAGGGGCGATCGTCCGTACAGTCGATCGCGCAGGAGGTTCTCAGGAAATGCGGGCTAACCGCACTGCCATCACTGACAAGCCTTTGGTGGTGCTCGTGGACAACAACTCGGCCAGCGCCAGCGAGATTTTGGCTGGTGCGCTGAAGGATAACAAGCGCGCGACTGTGATGGGCGGCCAAACTTTTGGCAAAGCTTTGGTGCAGTCTACGCATCCTTTGTCTGACGGTTCGGGATTGGCGGTGACGATCGCTCACTACTATACTCCCAACGGTACGGACATCAGCCACAAGGGCGTTACTCCCGATGTCAAGGTGGAAGTTACCGACGAACAAAAGCTGAAATTAGCCAACAAACCGACGTTGGTTGCTACTAAGGACGATCCTGTTTACGCGCAGGCGATCGCACTTTTGAAAACTAACGCTGCGTCTGCCCATCCCACTACTGGTAAGCAGGCTCTTGATCCTAAAAAGTAGTTGAAACTATGAGCCATTAACAATTAGTTTTAAGATAAAACCCGCACCGGCGGGTTTTGTTTTTTGTAGTTTGATTTAGCCTCAAATTGCTAGAAGATTATTTGTAATAACAGCCAACTATTTAATCCTACTATAATACTAGCCACTAACCAAGCTACCGCTTTCAGCCAAAATGGATTCACAAACTCTCCCATCAAGCCGCGATTTGAGGTAAACATTACCAAAGGAATTACGGCAAAAGGTAATTGCAAACTGAGAATTACTTGACTGAAAACCAGTAAATTAGTTGTACTGCCTTCACCGAACCAAATAATTGAGAGCAAAGCCGGCACAATCGCCACCAGTCGAGTCAGCAAGCGCCGCAACCAAGGCCGCATACGAAAATGCAAAAAGCCTTCCATCACAATCTGTCCTGCTAGAGTTGCAGTCAAAGTTGAGTTCTGCCCCGAAGCCAACAAAGCAAAGGCAAAAATTGCACTGGCAGAACCCACACCCAGCACCGGAGACAGCAGTTTGTAGGCATCTTGAATTTCTGCTACTTCTTGATAGCCGGAAAAGTGAAATGTTGCAGCAGACAAGATCAGAATTGCTGAATTAATAAACAAAGCTATTGACAACGCTACTGTAGAATCAATCGTGCCAAATTTAATTGCTTCCCATTTTTTATCAGAAGTTTCTTCCCAAGCGCGAGTTTGCACGATCGATGAATGCAGGTAAAGATTGTGCGGCATCACAGTTGCCCCTAAAATCCCAACTGCAATATAAAGCATTCCCGGATTTTGTAAAATCTCTAGGCTGGGAACATAACCGAGTAAAACTCCTCCGGCATCTGGTTTGGCAAAAATCATTTCTGCGACAAAGCAACCACCAATAATTACAATAATCGTAATCACCAAAGCTTCGATATAACGAAAGCCTCTGCCTTGTAAAAATAACACCATTATCACATCTAATGCAGTGATGCACACTCCCCAAACTAAGGGAATGCCAAATAGCAATTGCAGTCCGATCGCACTTCCGACCAATTCAGCTAAATCGCAAGCTGCGATCGCAATTTCACAAAGTATCCACAGCACAAAATTAACTCGCGGGCTAAAATAATCTCGACAAGCTTGTGCCAAATCTTGTCCCGTTGCCACTCCCAACCGCACGCACAATGATTGCAGAAAAATTGCCATCAAATTAGATAGCAAAATCACACTTAATAGCGCATAGCCAAACTGTGCTCCCCCTGCTAAATCAGTCGCCCAGTTTCCGGGATCCATGTAACCCACTGAAACCAGATATCCAGGCCCTGCGTAAGCCAACATTTTACGCCAGAAGCCTTTGCTGTTGGGAACGGGGATGCTGCGGTGGACTTCGGGAAGGCTGGGTCTGTTTTCCGAGTGGGTCATTTGTTTTACTGTTCAAAATTTTTCATATTTTTTTCATATTTTCACAAACCCCGGTAAATTTCATCAGTCGGATGGCTCAAAATCTGGCGGATTCGCAGTACATATTAAGTTGTGTATATTTTTGGGGTTGAGCGCAGGTGCGGGCGATCGACTATGATAAGGGCGATCGCCACAAATCCATCAATCAGCGATCGTGATTTGAAAGATTTTTAAATTCGCGAGTTCCCTGATAGCCAGATAAATCTCCTAACTCCTTCAACGATTTTTCCCCTTCGTAAAACTTAGAGACTCGCGGACAAATAAAATACCAGTCATAATGGGATAATCGTGATATCCCATTTTGGTAAAGTTTCAGAACGTTGC
>NZ_JAUBVR010000114.1:0-13569 GCF_036705955.1 Microcoleus sp. A6-C6
GTAAAAATCACCATTAATTAGTTCCTCTTTTCTCTTAAAAGTCATTACAAAGTGTGTTTGTAGCTTCTAACAATGGTAAATTTATCTTAAAATATACTCATCACTGATGAACAGTGTTCAATAAGATGCGTTCCCCCTGGTTGGCGGATGTTAAAAGGTTGATCTGACATAGTTGAAAAGTTTTTAATTTAATTGACTTTAGCTCTAAGGTTAGTACAATTTTTGCAGTTCTATTAATTCTTTAGGATTTTATTATATTTAAAAATCTCTGTTCGCAGGTATATTTGACTAGCACCGATCGCCCGTGACTATTTAAACCAAGCTAGCATGGCATAGGGCGATCGACCTCTCCACCGAACAGCGAAAGATGTGATATAATCTTAAGTAAAACTATAATTGTTTGAGCTTGGCAGTCCGCCACTTCAAATTATGAAGTCAACACAACAGTTTACAGCAATCATTGAACGAGAAGGCGACGGATATGTATCCCTTTGCGCAGAACTTGATATTGCCAGCCAAGGTGACAATATAGAAGAAGCCAGACGGAATCTGATCGAGGCGCTCGAACTATTTTTTGAGACAGCAGATCCTTCGGAAGTAAAGAATCGGTTGATACTCGGCGATTGAAATCGCGACTACACAAACGAAGTCGGCCTCCGCCGACTGAAGAGTATTGATATCAAAACTAAATCACAACAAAAAACCCGGTTTCTTCTTGAAGAAACCGGGTTTTATCATCTGCGTTAATCCGCGTTCATCTGCGATCGCAAAAATCCTACAATTGCTTCACCTCAGCAACCAACTTCGCAACCACATCCTTAGCGCTACCAAACAACATCATCGTCTTATCCTTATAAAACAACTCATTGTCAACACCCGAAAAACCAGCACTCATCCCGCGCTTAATCACGATCGTATGCTTAGCCCTATCAACCTCCAAAATCGGCATCCCGTAAATCGGGCTCGCCGTATCGTGGCGCGCCGCCGGATTCACCACATCATTCGCCCCGATTACCAAAGCAACATCGGTTTCGTCAAATTGCGGGTTGATATCGTCCATATCGTACAACTGCGGATAAGGCACATTTGCTTCCGCCAACAACACATTCATGTGCCCCGGCATCCGCCCAGCCACCGGGTGAATTGCGTATTTCACGTCAACACCCATTTTTTCCAAACCGTCGGCTAACTCGCGCACGGCGTGCTGTGCTTGCGCTACAGCCATCCCGTAACCCGGAATAATTACCACCGATCGCGCATAGCCTAACATCATCGCACTTTCTTCGAGATTGATGCTGCGAACAGTTTTGTCGATCGCCCCACCAGCAACAGCCCCAGCAGTCGCACCGCCGCCACCGCCACCAAACGCGCCAAACAACACGCTAGAGATCGATCGATTCATCGCCTTACACATGATCTGCGTCAAAATGATTCCCGACGCGCCCACAAGTGCCCCAGCAATAATCAGCATATTGTTCATCAAAATGAACCCAGCCACACTCGCCGCAATCCCCGAATAGGAGTTAAGCAGCGACACCACCACGGGCATATCACCGCCCCCAATCGGCAGCACAAACATGATCCCCAGAATATTGGAAATCGCCACCAAACCTAGGAATACCGGCACATTATCCGGGTGAAACACCATATAACCGCTGCCGGCTAAAAGCGCGATCGCCAGTAAAGCATTAAACGGCTGTTGCAGCGGAAACGAAATCGGAGCACCCGGTAGCAATTCTTGCAGTTTTGCAAACGCCACAAGGCTACCAGTAAAGGTAATTCCGCCGATTAACACGCCCAAAAGGATCGTAATCGTCGTATCGGGCGCAGGCGATTGCGAGATGCTGAGATAGCGCCAGAATTCGCCCACAGCAACAAGTGCAGAAGCCGCGCCCCCGAAACCGTTAAGCAAACCCACCATCTGCGGCATATCCGTCATTGCGACGGTTTTCGCCATAATTGTTCCCACAATGGAACCGATGATGATGCCGACTGCAATCAATTCGTAGCTGATAACTTGCTTTTCGAGTAAAGTACCGACGATCGCAATAAACATCCCGATCGCAGCTAACACGTTTCCTTGACGCGCAGTAGCCGGGGAACCCAATTGTTTCAAACCGACGATAAATAAAGATGCGGCCACTAGATAGCCTAGCTGAATGCCACTGGGCAGAAAATCGCTCACGCTTTAACCTCTTTTTTCTTGAACATTTGCAGCATTCGATCGGTGACTAAGAAACCGGCAACAACGTTAATTGTGGCTAGGGCGATCGCGATCGTCCCCAAAATCGAAGTAACAGTCACATTTCCCTGGCCCGAAATCAGAATTGCGCCTAAAACCGCAATTCCCGAAATCGCATTCGATCCCGACATCAAAGGTGTGTGCAGCGTCGGAGGGACTTTGTTAATTACTTCAAATCCCACAAAAGACGCTAGAGTAAACACCACTAAACCTGCAATCAATCCTTCTGCCATAACAATTGGTAATTGGTAATTGGTAATTGGTGTCAATTTAACGCTAAAGTCCTTTTTATCTCTCGTTTCTTGCCTAGTCTCGATCCCCCTAAATCCCCCTTAAAAAGGGGGACTTTGAATGCTTCTTGTCCCCCCCTTCTTAAGGGGGGCTAGGGGGGATCTGGGCCTGGTCGCCAAACAACAGTCTCTGACCACATTTGACGTGTTTGTTGACACCAATGGGTAATCAGTAATGACTCGTTGTAGAGCATTGTAACGAGAGAGGACTTCAGTCCTTACTACAAACCTGTTAACTGACTACGGATGCTTGAGCAGCCAAAGCATCTCGCACGCGCTGGTTGCTAATTTCGCCATCGCGGGCGACACAAGAACCAGCAATGATATCATCTTCAAAATTCAAATTGAGTTCCTGATCTTTCAGCATCAACTGAACTAAAGCCGAGATATTCTTCGAGTAAGTTTCGCTAGCGTGTACCGGCATCGACGAGGGCACATTAATCGGGCCGATGACATTAACGCCGTTCCATTCAACATCTTTCCCCGCTTCAGAACATTCGCAATTGCCGCCTTGTTCGGCCGCGAGGTCAACAATTACCGATCCGGGCTTCATTTGAGAAACCATTTCTCTAGTAACTAAAATAGGTGCTTTTCTGCCAGGAACTTGAGCAGTTGTAATCACTACATCGGAAGCGCTGACGTGTTGAGTCAGGACTTGGCGGGTGTATTCTTTGGCGGCTTCTGATAACTCTTTTGCGTAACCACCGGCGGCGACTGTTTCTTCCTTGAGTTCGACATCAACGAATTTAGCACCCAAGCTTTGTACTTGTTCTTTGGTTTCCGGGCGGATGTCAAAGGCTTCGACAACTGCACCCAAACGGCGCGCTGTGGCGATCGCCTGTAAGCCCGCAACGCCTACACCCATTACCAATATTTTCGCGGGGCGGATTGTACCCGCCGCAGTTGTCAGCATTGGGAAATATTTCGGCAATGCACAAGCTGCAATCAGTACGGCTTTGTAACCGGCGACGTTGGCCTGGGATGACAGTGCATCCATGCTTTGAGCGCGGCTGGTGCGGGGGATCATTTCCATGCTGAATGCCGTTACTTGGCGATCTGCCAACCGCTGCACTAAAGCCGGATTTCCCAAAGGATTCAAAAATCCGATGAAAACTCCTCCTTCGCGAAGTTGATGAACTTCTGATTCTTGCAATTCCCCGATTTTGACGACGACATCGGCTTCGCCCCACAGCGTAGCGGTATCACCGATAACACGAGCTCCGGCTTCTTCGTAAGCAAGATCCGAGAAAAAGGATTTTGCGCCGGCACCGGCCTCTACCCAAACTTCGACGCCTTGTTTGACTAATCGGGCTACAGCGTCGGGTACTAAGGCTACCCGGCGTTCGTCTGCTTGGACTTCTTTGGCGATCGCTAATTTCATTAACTCTCCTTTACTCTAGACATAGACAGGGCGGTTGAAACCGCACGCATACATGGCGGTTGAAACCGCGCCTGGACGAGACAGGGCGGTTGAAACCGCCAGAAAGTCAGACAAAACCTGCCGACGCAGGTTGAAATTCAAATTTCCCAGTCCGCGGAGGCGGACATCGTTTGTGTAGGCGCGATTTCAATCGCTGGCTGTTTTTCCCAGTCCGCGGTTGAAATCGCTTCTGGCTTCTCACGTTGATACTAAAGCCGATCGCCAAAAATACACTCGCTTCTTTAACTTGTCTTATAGATTCAAATTCGCTAAATTGTTAAATTTGCAGCCGAGCATGATAAAATAAAACGCTGCCTAATTCTGTAGTTTGAATGTCAGTTGTCAGTATTACACAAAAAAAAATTGATTGAACTCGGGCGATCGCACTCATGAAATTGCCAAAACAGTCGCTATATTAAAGGCATTCATTGCAAATTGCCCGCAGTAAATATTTAAGGTTCCATTGTAATTTTGGTCAGAGGAGCGATTATGAGACGATTATTTTCAGCACTAGCAGTTACAGGTTGTTTGCTGACAGGCTTACCCGCCATCAGTTTAGCCCAGTCGATGCCCGGATTCACGATTTTCGGCGGCCCCGAACGCGCCAACCAATTAAACTATCGCTTGGATTACGGCAAAGCCGGGATGAATGGCGACAGATACCGGCTGCGAATTCCTTCCAAAAAAGTAAGTTTGGCGATCGCCCAACTCAACATCACTTATCCAGACTATTACAAAGGCGAATTCGACCAAAAAGACATTAAAGTGCGCGTCAAAGACAAAACAATAGAATTGCAAGAAGTAATCTGGGACAAAGAAAATCGATTCATAGAAATTTATCCCGCAGAACCAATTCCAGCAGGTAGCAACGTTGAAGTTGTGCTCTCCAACGTCCGAAACCCAAGTCCGGGCGGAATGTACAATTTCAACCTCCGCATCCGCACCCCAGGGGACGTTCCATTGATGCGTTACCTGGGGACTTGGCTGTTAAGCATTGAGTGAGGAAAAGGGCACAAACCGAGTTTTTTGTCCAAAAATACGCGGTAACAGCCCGCAAATTCCCCAAAAAACCCGGTTTCTGAGCAACCCGCGATCGGCCAGAAACCGGGTTTTTTGTCGAAAAATAGGCGGTAACAGCCCGCAAATTCCCCAAAAAACCCGGTTTCTGTGATGGGAGTGCATAAATCCTGAATACTCAAATCTCCACAAATACGTCAAAAGTATTATTTTTGGGCGATCGGACTCCAAAATCAACGAGCATCCTCTATACCTTAAGAAGGAGCCCACAACACAGTTAAATTCCCCATTCGATTGGGGGATGCGAGGGCGAGGGAGACTCCGCTATAAACAATAAATACAAAGGTTTTTAGGCGCTTGTGAAAATCAATAGCCCAGAGGCGCTACCTACAAAATGTTTACCAATCAAATAGGATTGATCGATCCGTACTGATACATGAATCTACAAGCAAAAATCAAATCCATAAAACTTCCTCCGGCCCTCAAATCTCGAAATTATCGCCTATTTTTTGCAGGACAAGGCATCTCACTCATTGGCAATTGGATGACGCAAGTCGCTACTATTTGGCTTGTCTACAATTTGAGTGATTCACCTTGGATGCTGGGCGTAGTGGGATTTACCAGTCAAATTCCCACATTAATTTTACTGCCTTTTGCAGGAGTTTTAATCGATCGCTGGAACCGGCACAGAGTCATAATTGCCACTCAAATATTAGCAATGGTTCAATCCTTAGCCCTAGCATTTTTAGCGCTAACAGGAGTCGTGAACATTTGGCAAATCCTAGTATTGAGTTTCTTTCAAGGGGCAATTAACGCCTTTGACGCACCCGCACGACAAGCTTTCGTGCCCGAGATCGTAGACAAAAAAGAAGACTTAGCAAATGCGATAGCCCTCAACGCTTCCATGTTCAACGGAGCCCGATTGATCGGGCCAGCAATTGCAGGTTTGCTAATAGCTACAATCGGCTCTAGTTATTGTTTCCTGATTGACGGACTAAGCTACATCGCCGTAATTGCAGGCTTATTAGCGATGAAAATCAAGCCGCGCCAAATTCCCGCAACTAATACAAAACCCTTACAAAGATTAAAAGAAGGATTCGTTTACGCCTTCGGCTTTCCGCCGATCAGAGCAATTCTCCTCTTATTATCATTAGTCAGCTTCGCCGGAATGTCACACACAGTATTAGTCCCAATTTTTGCCACAAAAATACTCCACGGCGACGCAGAAACCCTCGGCTTTTTGATGGCAGCTTCTGGAGTCGGAGCATTTTCAGGCGCGATTTATTTAATTGGACGAAAAAGTGTCGTCGGTATCGGCAAATTAATTGCTATTTCCCCCGCCGTCATGGGATTCGGACTGATCGGTTTTGGTTTATCCCGAGTCTTGTGGCTGTCATTAATCATGATGTTATTCGTGGGGTGGGGTTTCATCATCCAATTTGCAGCCGGAAACACATTCTTGCAAACAATTGTAGAAGACGACAAACGCGGCAGAGTGATGAGCATCTACACAATGGCATTTTTTGGAGTCACACCATTTGGCAATTTAGTAGCCGGCGGATTGGCCAATTATATCGGATCTCCCAACACAGTCATACTTGGCGGTATAATTTGTATTTTAGCAGCGGTAGTTTTTAGCAAACAGTTGCCCGCTTTAAAACACTTAGTCATACCAATTTATCAAAAAATGGGTTTAATTTCCTAAACAATTGATAAACCTCCCTCCTTCCTAATCCCCTCTCCTTCTCTGCGCCCTCTGCGCCCTCTGCGGTTAAAACATCCAAATTAATTACACAAGATGCAAAACCAATGGCAAATACCAGTGCAATTCCCCAACAGCAAAGCGACGATCACGTTCCATTAAAAACTTGGATCGGCGTCATGGCAACAATGATCGGCGCTTTCATGGCGGTTTTGGACATCCAAATCACCAACGCTTCTCTGAAAGATATCCAAGCAGCTTTAGGCGCAACTTTAGAAGAAGGTTCTTGGATTTCCACCTCTTATCTAGTCGCAGAAATAGTCGTAATTCCGCTGACGGGTTGGCTATCGCAGGTGTTTTCTGTCCGCCGCTACATTTTGGTAAATGCCGCTTTCTTTGTATTCTTTTCCATGTGCTGCGCTTGGGCGTGGGATTTGAATTCAATGATTGTTTTTCGAGCTTTGCAGGGGTTTACGGGCGGCATTTTAATTCCTATGGCTTTTACGTTTTTGCTGACAAATTTACCGCCCAAAAAGCAACCAGTCGGCATGGCGATGTTTGCCCTGACAGCTACTTTTGCACCATCCATCGGGCCGACATTGGGAGGTTGGCTGACGGAGAATTACGGCTGGCAATATGTCTTTTATTTAAATTTGGTTCCGGGGCTGCTGCTGCTAGCAGGTGTGTGGTATGCCGTCGCCCCGACGCCGATGCGGCTCGAACTACTAAAAGGGGGCGACTGGTGGGGAATTGCCTCAATGGCGATCGGCCTGGGTTCCCTGCAAGTTGTGTTAGAAGAAGGCAGCCGCAAAGACTGGTTTAGTTCTGATTTGGTTTTGCGTTTAAGCATAATTTCTGCCATATTTCTCGGCGCTTTTTTCTGGATTGAACTAACTAGAAAAAAACCGTTTATTAACCTACGATTATTGACTCGCCGCAATTTCGCTTTAGCAACTGTTGTGAATGTTTCTTTGGGGGTGGGATTGTACGGTTCGGTGTTCATTTTGCCCCTGTATTTAGGTCAGATTCAGCAGTATAATGCCATGCAAATTGGCGAGGTGATTATGTGGGGCGGCGTGCCGCAGTTATTCCTCGTGCCGATGGTGCCGAAATTGATGCAGCGAATAGATACGCGGCTGATGATTGGCATCGGTGTGAGTTTGTTTGCGGTGAGTTGTTTTATGAATGCCAGCATGACTCACGAGACGGGCATCGATCAGTTGCGTTGGTCGCAATTAGTGCGAGCAATGGGACAGCCTTTGATTATGGTGCCGCTGTCAAGTATTGCCACGGCTGGTATGGCAAAACACGAGGCTGGTTCTGCTTCGGGTTTGTTTAATATGATGCGAAATCTGGGAGGTTCGATGGGGATTGCGGCCCTAGGAACTTTGGTGACGATGCGCGAGCAATTTCACTCGAATCGATTAGGGGAATCTGTTTCTTTGTACAATCAGGCAACGCAGGAGAGAATGAATCAAATGACTCAGTATTTTGTGAGTCGCGGTGCTGATGCAAGTGTGGCGCATAACCAAGCAATTCAGGCAATTGATGGTCTGGTTCGTCGGGAAGCTTATGTCATGGCTTTTAATGATTGTTTTTACTTTGTGGGAATTGCTTTGTTGTTAAGTGGGATTGCTATTTTGGGTTTTAAAAAGGTGAAACCGGGTGCTGGTGGTGGGGGCGGTCATTGAGTTTGTTTTGGGGCGGGTTCTCCGGCCCACCCCACAAGAGTTTTAAGTATGTGCATTTTGGGGCGGGCTCTCCGGCCCACCCCCACAAGAGTTTTAAGAGTTGGAAAAATGCAAAGTAAATATTTTTTAGCTTGTTCACCATTCTTGTTGGGCTTCGGCTTCTGCTTGGATTAAATCTTGCCGCAGTTGCACCCAATTTATTTGATTAGATGGCAAGTCTTCGATCAGTTTTCCGCGCTGTAAATGCAGAATTCTGGTGCTAAATTGCTCGGACAATTCTAATTGATGGTTGACCATTAAAATTGTGGTTTGGCCGTTGGTTAGCTGTGTCAATACTTGCAAAAGATGGGCGGATTTTCCTGCGTCTAGGGCGGATGTTGGTTCGTCTAAAAGCAAGATTTTGGGTTCCAGGATGATGCCGCGGGCGATCGCCACTAACTGTTTTTGGCCCGTGGAAAGGTGCAATTCGGTGCGATCGAGCCATTCTTGAGGTATGTGTAATTGTGCGATCGCCCCGCTAATTCTCTCAGCAATGTTTGATGGAGTGACGCCCCGCAGCTTCAAAGGATAAGCCAATGCTTCTCGCACCGACATCCCCAAAAGCTTGGATTCCTGTAGAATCAGGGTGATTTGTCTGCGGAGTTCGATCGCCGGAATTTGTCGGTATTCCGTATTTTCCAGATAAATCGAGCCGCTGGTGGGGCTACTGAGTCGGTTTAACAAGCGCAACAGCGTAGTTTTCCCAGCCCCCGAAGGGCCGACAATTGCGATGCGATCGCCAGAGTACACATCAAACGAGATATTGTCTAATAAGTAGCTAGAGGCGATCGGTGTTTTCAAACTTACACCATCAACACGCAATTGAGGAATTGTTTCTGTATTATTTTGTGAATAATTAGGCATTGAATTAATTTAAAATCCCAAAAAGTTGCACATATTTCGATCCCCCTAAATCCCCCTTAAGAAGGGGGACTTTGAGCGGAATCTTGTCCCCCCCTTATTAAGGGGGGTTAGGGGGGATCGGAATTCTATGCAACGACCTATAAAATTGGTATGAGTCGAGGACGATCGCAACTAAATTCATCCGTGTATCCGTGTCGTTATCCTTTTCCTTTTCAAACCTTCACAGCTTTATCCAAAGGAAAACCCAGATGTTCGCGCTGTTCCAAATAAAGCTGAGCAACCCGGCGCGCCAAATTCCTAATCTTGGTAATGTAGCGAGTTCTTTCCGTCACCGAAATCACACCCCTAGCATCAAGCAAATTAAAAGTGTGAGAACATTTTAGCACATAATCTAAACTAGGCAAAACTAAGCCTTTTTGTGTTAATTGTTCAGCTTCTTGCTCGTACAATCCAAACAAAGTAAACAACAATTCAGGATTAGAAGCTTCAAAGTTATAACTACACTGTTCTATTTCCCCTTGCAGGAAAACATCACCGTAAGTTATACCATCTTTCCACTGAATTTTGGTCATCGCATCAACTTCTTGGAGATACATGGCGAGGCGTTCTAGCCCGTAGGTAATCTCAATAGATACCGGGCGACAATCTATGCTACCGCACTGTTGAAAATAGGTAAATTGGGTAATTTCCATCCCGTCAAGCCAGACTTCCCAGCCCACACCCCAAGCTCCGAGGGTTGGCGATTCCCAGTTGTCTTCTACAAACCGAATGTCATGGTCTTCCGGGCGAATTCCTAATGCTCTCAGCGAGTCTAAATAAACTTCTTGAATGTTAGGAGGAGAAGGTTTAATCAGGACTTGATATTGATAGTAATGTTGGAAGCGGTTAGGATTTTCGCCATAACGTCCGTCAGTGGGGCGGCGACAGGGTTCGACGTAGGCTACAGACCAAGGTTCGGGGCCAATTGCTCTGAGAAAGGTGTGGGGATTCATGGTTCCTGCACCTTTTTCTGTGTCGTAGGATTGGGCGATCAGGCAGCCTCGATCGCTCCAGAATTTGTTTAAGGTGGCAATGATTGATTGAAAGTTCACTGGTTTAAATCTAGTTAGTAGGTGTCTAAACTTATTTAAGCATACTAGGAGTGGCGGATTTATGGCGATCGCTCCTACGTACAGTTTCCAGCAACTCACAATGATAAAGATACTTTTACAATTTCCAGAAATCACCTTGCTTGTAGGTAAAATATGCTAATCACCACCAGAGATACCTAAGATGACCGATAACCTATCCCTGCCTAACATCCAAGAAACCGATACCCTGCTGTCAGACCTCCTTCAAGAGGTGCAAAAGTGGGAAGGAACGCTAGCTGGAGGGACAAAACTTGGTACAGGTGCAGCAGCCGTTGAGAGTCTATTGAAAACTCAGGTCAGCTTTGGCAATCCGCAAGATAGGTTGACCTTACTTACAGAGGAAACATTTAAAGAAAGTGGGACTGAATTAATTGGCATTTATAAACAGCAGATGCAGACTCAGTATGATTTTTATTACATGACACTAACAGTGGATTTGCGTCCCCAACCCGGCGCTCAATTCAGGCGGTTAATCTGTCAGCTCGATTTCCATCCCAAAGGTAGTAACGAGCCAATTATTCAGAGCATTTTTCCCAATCAGCAGTGGCGAACTGTGATGAATTTTGGGGTTGGTATGGACATCGGGCTAAATGGAAACCTCGAATGGAGTGCTGGAGTAGACAGCGCTTGGCTAGGTGAACTTACAAATCTGCTTCCGGGTGAGCTAAAAACCAATGCAGCAAATAAGAATGAACTCAAAGCATTTCTAGCGCTTCCTGAATATAAATACGAACTGAGTCATGCTGAGGTTACTGCCGTAGGTGACGGGAGTTCCACTTGTTATTGGCGCATCCAAGACGAGGAAATTCAAAAAGTCGGAACAGCAAAATTTGCAGTAGTTTTCAAAGTGCCTAAAGGAACAGAATCGATTAATTTGCGAGGGATTGCCTGGGCCGAACCCAATATGAAGTGGCTGACTGCCGATGTGCGTGATGTGTTTAGCGAATTATCAGATCGCTTCAAGAATCTACTGCGGCGTAAAGATGAAGCTGCGATTCAGTTTGCTCGAATTGCAAATAAAGAATGGTCGCTAATTCTACCAAAGGCAACTACTAAAGGCTAGAAAATCAGGTACTAATTCACTATTATATCATAAATATCAATGACAAAAGCTTACTGGACTTATCGAATTCGTGTTGCCAACTACGAGCGCGTGCAGGTACAAAAATGGAATGATAAACATGAACCATTCGGTGAACCATCTGGAATATTCCGATATCAAGATAAGCTAGCAGAGATTACACCAATGCTAGCAACTGCACGCAATGATGAGTTGCAGAGTCCCAGTCAAACACGAGCGATCGGAGAAGTTTTGTTTGAGATCCTATTTGATGATAGGCTGCTTCAAGACTTTGTGAATTTTTATCACCTGGTTGTGCAGCAGGAAAAGCAACTGTTGCGAGTAGAATTGGACATTGATGAACAGGGAATGCCTGAGATTGCTGCACTTCCTTGGGAGTTCATGTGCGTGCCTGCACGAGCAAATTTAGGCACAATTTGGCTCGGAACGGTTCCAGATTTGGCATTCTCTCGCCGTCGATCGCAGTGGATTCCAGCCGCTCCAATTCAGTTACAAAAAGATGAAAAGCTGAGGATTGCACTGGCGATTTCTGCACCTCAAGATCCAGATTTATCTTCAGTCGCTTACGAACCAGTGCAAGAGGCTTTGGAAAAACTCGCGCTAGAACTAGCAGATAGAGTAGAATTATTGCCAATCCTCAAGTCAGCTAATCCTGAAACGGTGGATGCAGTTTTGGCAAAAAAGCCGCATATTTTCCACTTTATCGGTCACGGGCGTTTGGTAAACGAAAATAATCGGGAAATAGGGCAAATTGCGTTTGTTGACCCAGCGTTTGAGGAAGCGATGTGGGTTGATGCCGATTACTTCAGCGAACTGTTTAATCAACACCGACCTGGTGTAGTGATGCTGCAAGCTTGTGAAGGAGGAATGCTGTCTGCATCCCAGGCTTTTGTAGGTGTGGCCTCCAGGGTGGTTCAGCAAAATATTCCCGTGGTTGTAGCAATGCAGTATCAAGTGACTAATATTACTGCCAGTCGATTTTCTCGCCAGTTTTATCAAAAGTTAGCGCAAGGAGATCCGGTGGATATTGCAGCTCAATATGGACGACGGGCGATCGCTTTGGGCCCAACACAATGTCATAAACGGGATTTTGCTACCCCTGTCATCTTTATGCGCGTGCAAGATGGCTATCTATTCAAACGTGACGATAAATCGAACAACAGTAACAATCTAGAAGAGTTTCCAACCCAGTTACAAGTCACTAGACAGCAGCAGAAATTACCTATAATTTCTACTCCCAGGCAAGGGATAGAGGGTTTGGAGGAACAACAAAATACCAAGTTGATTATCCCATCAATTCCGGGAACTCAAGCCTTTGAATTTATAACGGTGACAATAGATGCTCAAGGTGAAAAGATTAGTAGTTATCCAAAGCAGACTCAATGCCTTATCGAAGATTTAGGGAATGGGGTAATGTTAGAAATGGTTGTTATTCCGGGAGGAGAATTTTTAATGGGTTCATCGGAATCTGAAGGCAAGCGATACACTAATGAAAGACCTCAACATTCAGTTACAGTTAAACCATTTCTGATGAGTAAGACACCAATTACACAAGCACAATGGAGAGAAATTGCTTGTGTAAAAGAAGAAGTCCATCAAAAGCTCAAACTTCGTCCCTCAAACTTAGGAGGAAAAAAACATCCAGTTACTAATGTTTCTTGGTATGATGCCATTGAGTTTTGCGATCGGTTATCTCAAAAAATAGGTCACGAGTATCGTCTTCCTAGCGAAGCAGAGTGGGAATACGCCTGTCGTGCTGGAACTACAACTCCTTTTCACTTTGGCGAAACGATTACTAGCAACTTAGCTAATTACGATGGTAGCTATGTCTATGCCTCTGAACCTAAAGGTATCTATTTACAGAAAACAACTCCTGTAGGTTATTTCAAGATTTCCAATAACTTTGGACTATTTGATCTGCATGGCAACGTATTGGAATGGTGTTTAGATAGCTGGCATAAAAGTTATGATGGTGCACCTACCAATGGAGATGAATGGCTAGATGGTAGCGAAAATCGGTAGTAATAAATATGTAGTGAAATTTAATTACAGTAATTGAATACATAGGATAATTTTATAACTCACACAATCAA
>NZ_JAUBVR010000115.1:0-13530 GCF_036705955.1 Microcoleus sp. A6-C6
GAAGATCCTGAGTTTGAAACGTTCTACACTAAGAACATTCTGCTTAACGAAGGCATCCGTGCTTGGATGGCTCCGACCGACCAACCCCACGAAAACTTCATCTTCCCAGAAGAAGTTCTGCCTCGCGGTAACGCACTTTAAAAAAATCAGGATTTGGATTTCAGATTAATTTAAGTTTTTTAAATTCAAATTGAAATCCAAATCCCTATTCCCCAGCGCAGGCGCGGTACTCCCGTACCCTACTGGGGAACAAAAAAACCGAAATCCAAAACCTAAACCTAACATCGTTGGAGGTTCTACCGCGTGGTAACGCTCTCTAATTCCTACGCAAGCGGTCGCGACCAAGAATCCTCCGGGTTCGCTTGGTGGTCAGGCAACGCTCGTTTAATCAATCTCTCAGGCAAACTGCTGGGCGCACACGTCGCTCACGCTGGTTTGATCGTGTTCTGGGCCGGAGCAATGACTTTGTTTGAAGTCGCTCACTTTATCCCAGAAAAACCCATGTACGAACAGGGCTTAATCTTGATGCCCCACGTCGCTACTTTGGGTTGGGGCGTCGGCCCCGGCGGTGAAGTTATTGATATCTTCCCGTTCTTCGTAGTCGGTGTTCTGCACTTGATTTCCTCTGCTGTTCTCGGTTTGGGCGGCATTTATCACGCCGTTCGCGGCCCAGAAGTTCTCGAAGAATACTCTTCCTTCTTCGGCTACGACTGGAAAGACAAGAACCAGATGACCAACATCATCGGCTATCACCTGATTTTATTGGGTGGCGGTTGCTTGCTGCTGGTGGCTAAGGCCATGTTCTTCGGCGGTGTCTATGACACTTGGGCTCCAGGTGGTGGCGACGTGCGTATTATCACGAACCCAACCCTCAACCCCGCTGTGATTTTTGGCTATTTGACTCGCTCTCCTTTTGGTGGCGAAGGCTGGATTGTCAGCGTCAACAACATGGAAGACATCATCGGCGGTCACATCTGGCTCAGCTTGATTTGTATCGGTGGCGGTGTTTGGCACATTTTGACCAAGCCTTTCGGCTGGGCTCGCCGCGCTTTAATCTGGTCTGGTGAAGCTTACCTGTCTTACAGCTTGGGCGCTTTGTCCCTTATGGGTTTCATCGCCGCCTGCTTTGTCTGGTTCAACAACACTGCTTACCCTAGCGAATTTTACGGCCCGACGGGCCCGGAAGCTTCTCAAGCGCAAGCTTTGACCTTCCTGATCCGCGACCAACGCTTGGGTGCTAACGTCGGTTCTGCACAAGGCCCTACCGGTCTGGGTAAATACCTGATGCGCTCTCCTACTGGCGAAATCATTTTCGGCGGTGAAACGATGCGTTTCTGGGATTTCCAAGGCCCTTGGTTGGAACCCTTGCGCGGTACTAACGGTTTGGACTTGAACAAAATCAAGAACGATATTCAGCCTTGGCAAGCTCGCCGAGCTGCTGAGTACATGACTCACGCTCCTTTGGGTTCTTTGAACTCTGTGGGCGGCTTGGCAACTGAAGTTAATGCCTTTAACTATACTTCTCCCCGTTCTTGGTTGGCCTGTTTCCACTTTGTGATGGGTTTCTTCTTCTTGGTCGGCCACTTGTGGCACGCTGGTCGCGCTCGCGCGGCTGTCGCTGGCTTTGAAAGAGGTATCAATCGCGAAAATGAAGCTGTGCTGTCTATGCCTGATTTGGACTAATCGATCGCGCTTTTGCTGATTTGATGGTCTAATCTAAAAAGGCTCCTGCTTAACGGCGGGAGCTTTTTTAGGCTAGAAGGAAGTTCGGCAACGAACAATGTACGGGATATAACGGATGTCAGGAAGAATAAAAAAAGCAATAGACTGTGTGGCTTTGGGAAATCAAGAGCTTTCTAGTTGTCAGGTTGGTATATCTGGAAAAAATGGCTCAAAAGTCGATCGACCTTTCTCTGAATGATTCTGCAAGTCTTGACACTTGACAATTTTAATTTGTTCGGGTAAAGAGCTTGCAAGGCACGCTCTACAAAGTTTATATTGAGAGTAGAAAAGTTTTAATCACACAAAATTGAAAGTTGCAATGGGAAGTTGCAGTGTCAAGGCAGATCCCTAGCGGCGCAAAACTCATCTACCATCGCCCTACTGGATATTCATATTTTATTAAATGCCTGTGCTTGTCTATTTTTGTAACAGGCACAAGACTTTTCAGCCACTTAATATTATTGCTGGGAAAGCAAAAGATTAATAATGGACTCATTAAAGATCCAAAATGTCAAGGTAATGTACGATCGAGTAAATTTACTCGATCGCATCGCCAACCGCATTCGCCGCTCTCTAGAATTGCCAGAAATTCTCAGCGCCACAGCAGCGGAAGTTCAATCGTTCTTGGGAACAGACAGAGTAAAAATCTACAAATTCCATAGCGATGGCAGTGGTGAAGTGATTGCCGAATCAATTAACGGCAACCGCTTACCATCGCTATTGGGGCTGCATTTTCCCGCAGACGATATTCCCCTTCACGCCCGCCAACTGTTCGCGCAAGTACAAGTGCGATCGATCGCCGATATCGATTCCGGGCAGCTAGGCCAAAGTCCCCGCCGCGACGCGGTTTCCGGCCAACTGCTGCCCGACGAAGTGCGGTACAGGCCGATCGACTCCTGCCACGCTGAATACTTGACTGCACTCGGCGTCAAGGCTTCCTTAGCAGTACCAATTTTTCATGGCGAAGAATTCTGGGGGTTGTTGGTATCTCACCACTCCGAGTCCCGGAGTGTCCCAGAAGACGAATTGCAAGGCGTTCAGATGGTGGCAGATCACCTCGGCGTCGCCATAGCCCAATCAACCCTCCTGGCGCGCGCGAGAGCGAAAGCTCAGCGGGAAGCTGCCGTCAACCGCGTCGCCGCAGCCCTGCACTCCCAGCCCGCGATCGAACTGCAAGCAGCTTTGGCAGAATCTGTAGCTGCACTAGACGCAGCCGGTGGCAGGCTGTGCATTTTTGACAGCAACAAAGTCACCAGTTTAGAACCCAACTCCGACAATTCCACTCGCGCACCCAAAGTCTACACTTGCGGATCAGGGCCGAGGATGCAAGTTTCGGCAAAATACCAGCAGGTAGAGCAATACAGCGTCTGGCCCGAATATTTTAAGTCGGGCGAGCAACAGGTTTGGGCAATTCCCGACTTGTACAAAATTAGCAGTTTGAGAAGCCTGCAACCTGCATTTCGATCGACAAAAATTCGCAGCATTTTAATCATACCGCTCAGAAACCGCCAGCAAATATTCGGTTATTTGAGCATTTTTAGAGAAGAATTTGACACCGAAACTCTCTGGGCAGGACAGTTTGATGCCGACGGGCGGCTCGCCCAATCTCGGATATCTTTTGAAGCGTGGAAAGAGTCAAAAACCGCTCAGATTCGCGAATGGAATGCTGAAGAAATTGAACTCGTACAAACTTTTGGCAGCCATTTTTCTAAGGCAATTAACCACTACCAACTCGACCAAAAAATAGAGGAACTTAACACTAATTTAGAAAATCAAGTTCAAGAGCGGACAGCTCAACTACAGCAGTTGACCCAACAGCAGCGAGTGCTGTTTGAAGTGGTGGCAAAAATGCGAGAATCCCTGGACTTGAACAGGATTTTTAGCACAATGTCCCAGGAAGTGCGGCAGGCTTTAAATGCCGATCGCGTTGGGGTTTACCGCTTCGATCCCGCATCGAATTTTAAGGATGGCGAATTCGTTGCCGAAGATGTTTTACCAGATTTTCTCTCAGCAATGGCTGTGAAAGTGCACGATCATTGCTTTGGAGAAAAATACGCCCAGCTATACTCTAGGGGGCGAGTTCACGCACTGCCCGACATCAGACAAGTGGGACTGCCAGATTGTTTTCGGGGAATTTTGGAGCAATTTCAGGTGAAAGCTACTTTAGTTGCACCGGTGATGAAAGGCAACGACCTTTGGGGGTTGCTGTGCGTGCACCAGTGTTCGGCTCCCCGCCACTGGGAATCTTCCGAAATTCAGTTTGCTACCCAAATTTCCGCTCAGCTCAGCATCGCCCTAGAACAAGCAGATTTGCTCGCTCAAACTCAGGAGCAAGCAGTTGATTTGCAGCGGGCAGCCGAGCAGGAGCGGATACTATTTGAGGTTGTTGCTAAAATTAGACAATCTCTCGATTTAGATACAATTTTTTGCACGACAACTACAGAACTGCGGCGAATTTTAAATGCAGATAGAGTTGGAATTTATCGCTTCGATCCTGATTTGAATTTTAATGAAGGTGAATTTATTACCGAAGCTGTTTTGCCAGCTTTTGATTCAGCAATGAATGTAAAAGTTTACGATCGTTTCTTTAGCGAAAAGTATGCAAAAAAATACAGTCAGGGACAAATTCAAGTGCTGCCAGACATCGAAAATGCGGGACTCTCAGACTGCCACACTGCTCTTTTAGCTCAATTTCAAATTAAGGCGCAAATAATTATGCCAATGATGAATGGCAGCGCACTTTGGGGTTTGCTGTGCGTGCACCAATGCGACAGTCCGCGCAATTGGAACGGTTCGGAAATTCAGTTTGTGACGCAAGTTGGAACTCAGTTGAGCGTTGCATTAGAACAAGCAGATTTGCTCGCCAAAACGCGGCAGCAAACGATCGATATCCAGTGGGCTGCCGAGCAACAGCGGATACTGTTTGAAGTGGTGGTCAAGATTCGAGAATCTCTCGATATTAACGCGATTTTTCAGACAGCAACTCAAGAAGTTTGTCAGTTTATGCAAGTTGATAGAATTGCTGTATATCGCTTCAATTCTGATTGGGGCGGCGAATATGTTGCTGAGTTTGTCAAAGATGGCTGGAAAAAATTGGTAGGGGAAGATATCAATACGGTTTGGGAGGATACTTATTTGCAGCAACACCGAGGCGGCAGGTATCGCAATAATGAAACTCTAGCCGTTGAGGATATCTATCAAGTTTGTCACTCGGAGTGTGTCGTCGGTATTTTAGAGCAATTTCAGGTGAAGGCTTATGCGATCGCACCAATTTTTGTGGGACAAGAACTTTGGGGTTTGTTGGCAGCTTATCAACATTCTGGGCCGCGCTGCTGGGAAAGTTCAGAAGTTAAATTTTTAGCTCAAGTTGCCAATCAGTTAGGTGTAGCTATTCAACAAGCCGATTTGCTGGCTCAAACCAGAAACCAATCAGCACAAATTGCTCAAAATTTAAAGGATTTGCAGCAAACTCAAGCTCAATTGATTCAGACTGAAAAAATGTCTGGTTTGGGGCAACTGGTGGCAGGCATTGCTCACGAAATTAACAATCCCGTTAATTTTATTTACGGTAATCTCAATCACGCTAGTGATTATACTGAAAATTTGCTGACTTTGCTGGAACTTTACCAGCAGCAATATCCCGATTCTAGTCCTGAAATTGCTGAATTGACCGAAAATATTGACTTGGAATTTCTGCTCGAAGATTTGCCGAAGTTGCTATTGTCTATGAAGGTGGGAGCCGATCGCATCCGTCAAATTGTTCTGTCTTTGAGAAATTTCTCTCGTCTGGATGAAAGTCAAATGAAGGCGGTTGATATTCACGAAGGCATTGACAGCACGCTGTTAATTTTGCAGCACAGGTTGAAGTCTAATCCCGACAGTGCACCCATTGTGCTAGTTAAAGAGTACGGCACTTTGCCTCTGGTTGAGTGTTATGCCGGACAGTTGAATCAGGTGTTTATGAATGTCATCGGAAATGCGATCGATGCTTTGGAATCGGACAAGTTGGTCGATCGCAAATCAGTGAGTCCTCAAATTAAAATCTCTACTGCTGTCGGTCAACTTAATGGCAATGTTCCTAGCGCGGTGATTCGGATTTCTGACAACGGTTCTGGAATTTCGGAATCGATGAGAGAACGCATATTTGACCCTTTTTTCACGACTAAGCCGGTGGGCAAAGGTACTGGATTGGGACTGTCAATTAGTTACCAAATTGTGGTAGAGAAACACGGTGGTGTTTTTAAGTGTAGTTCGGAATTAGGGAAAGGTACTGAGTTGGCGATCGAGATTCCGATTAGAAGATTCGGCGGTTGAAACCGCGTCTACACAAACGAAACCCGGATGGTGCGCGGGTTGAAGACGCAAGTTTGTCTAGGCGCGGTTTCAACCGCCGTTTTAGTTTAGTTCGATCGCCCGATCGCCCCAAAACATGGTAAATTCAATAATCAGACAGACTTTTGTCAAAATTGAAAACTGAGCGCTTGTAGTCGATCGACCGATACACCATGCCAGATTCCGAATTCTCAAACGATTTAAAATGGACACCCGAAGCCAAAACCAAGCTCAAAAATATTCCCTATTTTGTCCGGGGACAAGCTCGCGTCCGCATTGAGCAGCTAGCCCGCGAAGCCGAAACCGAAGTCATCACAGTTGACCTAGTTGAGCAAGCTCGCATCGAGTTTGGGCAATAAGGGATCGAAATGTACCCTAAAGCTCTAGACTATAAAATGCGTTGTAAGGACAAGGATTTAAAAAAATAGTGCGCAAAATAGTTATAGCTGGCAACTGGAAAATGTACAAAACTAGGGCAGAATCCCTAGAGTTTCTTCAAGGATTCATGTCCTGTCTGACGGAAACCCCAGAGGAACGGGAAATCGTGCTTTGCGTTCCCTTCACAGATTTGAGTGTCCTCTCGAAAAACCTGCACGGAAGCCGGATCAGACTCGGTGCTCAGAACGTCCACTGGCAGGAGTCGGGAGCTTATACTGGCGAAATTTCCGGGCAAATGCTGACAGAACTTGGGGTTCGCTACGTCATAGTGGGTCACAGCGAACGACGGCAATATTTTGGCGAAACTGACGAAACAGTGAATTTGCGGCTGAAAGCTGCTCAGAAATCTGGTTTAGTTCCGATTCTGTGCGTGGGAGAGACGAAGCAGCAGCGGGATGCCGGAGAAACTGAATCTCACATCTTATCTCAGTTGGCTCAGGATTTGGTTGGTGTTGATCAAGATAACTTAGTAATAGCTTATGAACCGATTTGGGCGATCGGCACTGGCGATACTTGCGAAACGAAGGAAGCTAACCGAGTTATTGGTTTGATTCGGAGTAAATTGATTAATCCTGACGTGCCAATTCAGTACGGCGGCTCTGTCAAAGGTGAGAATATTGATGAAGTTATGGCGATGCCTGAGATTGATGGCGTTTTGGTAGGCGGTGCGAGTTTGGAAGCTGCGAGTTTCGATAAAATTGTCAATTATAAATAATTGGTAATTTGTAATTGGTAAGATCGCTCAGCATTGCAATTGAATATCAAGAAATAATCAAACTCTTGTGGGGTGGGCTTCTAGCCCGCCCCGAATATTAGACAAGATTACATAAATCTTTGATGCGAGCCTGTCAACCGCAGATACAAGGCAGATGCAACGCAGATAATTTCAAGATGGTTTGCAAATGAATGCAATCTTGTCTAATAACTTATAGCTATTTAAAATAACTGATGAACGATCGCAAATTAACCATTAGAAATAAAACTTTCGAGTGGGGGAAACGCACTTATTTAATGGGCGTTTTGAACGTAACTCCTGACAGTTTTAGCGACGGCGGCGATTTCAATACCATAGAATCTGCTTTAGCGCAAGCTGAAAATATGGTAAAATCGGGGGTAGATATTATTGATATTGGCGGTCAATCTACTCGGCCCGGTGCAGCGGAAATATCCTTAGCCGAGGAACTCGATCGCGTTATACCTGTTGTCAATATGCTGAGGCAAAAAGCCGATATTTTTGGCTCAGTTCCGATTTCGGTCGATACTACCAGAGCGCAGGTTGCCAAAGCTGCGGTTGACGCGGGGGCTGATATTGTCAACGATATTTCGGGAGCAACTTTTGACTCGGAAATGCTGTCAACAGTTGCCCAGTTGCAAGTACCAATAATTTTGATGCACATTCGGGGAACTCCCCAGACGATGCAAAAACTCACAGATTATCAGGATTTAATGGGGGAAATTGGGGACTTTTTGCAGAGTCGAATTGCAGCGGCAGTTGCTGCGGGAATTGACAAATCTCAGATAATTATCGACCCCGGTATTGGCTTTGCTAAGACTTACAGTCAAAGTTTGGAAATTCTGCAACAGTTGCCAAAATTTCGTGTTTTGGACTGTCCGATTTTAGTCGGAGTATCCCGCAAAAGCTTCATCGGTCAGATTTTGCAGCAGCCGGAAGCTAAACAAAGAATTTGGGGGACAGCGGCGGCTTGTACAGGTGCGATCGCAAATTTGGCAGATATCTTGCGAGTTCACGATGTCAGAGAAATGCACGATGTTTGTCTGGTTGCCGACGCCATCTTCAGAAATCAATCTTGAGCGGTTGATTGGTCGATTGCTTGGAGTTCTCCCCCGTGAGTATGCGGCTCGACATCCGGCATAGAATCCATCAAATTGTTGAGAGCTTCTGACATATTCTTCGGGTCCATAAACAGAATTTTGGCATTGTCGCTTTCGCCTAATTTTTGTTGAGCCTCTAAGTATTTTTCGGTTACTAAGTAATTCAAAACTTGCTTGCTATTCGGATGGGAGTCTAAAGCTTCAACGAGGAGCCTCATATACTCCTTAGTGCCGATCGCCTTATTGACCATTGCTTGCCATTCGCTCTTGGTGGCGCGTTCTTCTTCCATAGCTTCTTGCACCCTTTTCGGAGGTGTAATGCTTTGAATTTCTACGCGAATTACTTTAACGCCCCAAGTTTCGGTAGCTTCGTCCAATTTCTTGAGTAACTTTTTATTCATGTCATCTCGGGAACTCAAGATGTCTTGCATGGGCAATCGACCAATTTCAGCGCGAAACGTAGTTAAAACTAAGTTGGCGATCGCATTTTCAATTTGATCGATTCCATAATAAGCTTTCTGCAAATTCACAACCCGCCAATACACAACGGCATCGACTTCTAGGGCCACATTATCGCCCGTGATTGCTGATTGAGGTTTAATGTCTAAAACTCGTTCGCGGCTTGTGTCCACGCAGACGACTTTTTCGACCAGGGGACTGATAAAGTGGAATCCCGGCTTGAGGGTGCGCTTGTATTGACCCAAACGTTCTACTAAAGCTTCGTCGCCACCGCTGACTATTTTCACGCTTGAGTTAACAGCGTAGCCGAGGATGAGCGCAAACAGCATGGTGAGAATAGACTGCCCCATTTCTACTTTCCTGCTAAGGTTGACTGAGAATCGATCGGGAATATACTCTAATTTAACTCAAAATCTGCCGATCGCGTGCTAAAATGTCTCGACTGTCAATAACAAGTTCAATAGTAAGTCGCCATGTGTTTGGACTCTCACGGCGAAGCAGTGAAACCCAGCATATCAACAACACATTTCCACAAAAGACATGAAAAACGATCGAGAGTTTCGCCCTTTCAAACCTTTTACCTGGATTGGCCCAAGCATTGTGGCGGCTGGAATGTGCGCATTGGCAGTTGTCCCACCTGTACAAGCTGAACCAACCACGGTGCAAATTTCCCCAAACTTGCAGTCGCAAAACTCGCAGCCACCGCGCCCGGGGCCGGCAGTTCGCGAAGTTCTATCCTACGAGATGAAGGGAGACGAACTCAAGATTTGCAAGCAGCAAGGCAACTCCGAGAAAAAGTGCGAAGTTGTAGGCAAAGGTTACACCCTGGGTTTGAGAACTGCCAACGACCTTTACGGTCAAGGAAATCTGGTCAATGCCGAAGTTTTGTACCGACAAATAATCGCTCGCTATCCCAAACAAGCCGATGTTTATTATAAATTGGGAAGTCTGCTGTCAGGACAAGGTAAAATGAGCGATGCGATCGTCCAATTCCAAAAAGCCATTGAAGTCAACCCGCAGCACGCCAAAGCTCACAACGATTTGGGCGTGGCGATGGCAAGTCTAGGGAAGTTGCCAGAGGCGATTGTGCTATGGAGACAAGCCGTTAAAATTAACAGCCAATATCCCGATGCTTTAAATAATTTAGGAGTCGGTTTGTACCAACAAGGTGCAAAGGAAGACCAAGCGGAGGCAGTAGCCAGCCTCAAAAAAGCTAAGGAGTTATTTATCAAGCAGGGTAGAACTCAAGCTGCTACTAGAGTAGATAAAATTTTGGAAGAAATGAATTCACAGTCCAGTAGTTCCTAAGCTGAAATGCCGATCGAACATTGACAGAAAAACATCATTGGCGATCGGCATTAATCGACCTTGTAGAGCGGTTCAACACCCCCAAGAACGAAAATTTAAAGCATTTCCCTCAAAACTTGTATAATCACATCTCCATCCACGCGATCGCTCACAGCGGCCTCGCCCAAGCGCACCGGCAGCACAAAGCGCACCTTGCCATCCTGCACCTTCTTGTCCAGTTGCAAAGTATTCAAAATCTCCTCAACATCGACACCTGCCGGCAACTTAGCCGGTAAAGCAGCTTTGGTAATTAAAGCAGATTGGCGGCGATCGCACTCAGCATCCCACATTCCCAACTCCACAGCCAAGCGACTAGACGCAGCCATACCGATGGCCACACCTTCCCCGTGATTGATCACCTTGTAATTAGTCAAACTTTCTACAGCATGACCGATCGTGTGTCCATAATTCAAAATCGCCCGCAAACCCGATTCCTTCTCATCCTTGCTAACCACCTCAGCCTTAGCTTGGCAAGACCTGATCAAAATTTCAGCTAACAAATCCGCCTTCACATAGCGCATTTGATCCAAACGCTTACAATTCTCCAACTTCCCGAAAAGTTCAGCATCCCAAATCACCCCATACTTGATGACTTCCGCCATCGCCGAACGAAACTCCCGCGCCGGCAGAGTTTTAAGTACATCCGGGTCAATCAAAACCAAACGTGGCTGATGAAAAGCCCCGATTAAATTCTTCCCAGAAGGATGATTGACCCCCGTTTTGCCGCCAATAGAAGCATCAACCATCGCCAGCAGCGAAGTTGGAACCTGCACCACATTAATTCCGCGCAGCCAAGTCGCGGCCGCAAAACCGGTGATATCGCCAACCACCCCGCCGCCCAAAGCCACCATTGTTGAGGAACGTTCTAAGCGGTTTGCCAAAGCCTCATTGTAAATTTTCTGCACCGAATTTAGCGTTTTGTACTGTTCTCCCGGTGGTAGGATGCAGGTACTGACTTCAAACCCAGCGGATTCGAGGGATGCTGTTGCTCTTTCGCCATATTGCCGAAAAATCGACTGATTCGAGACCAGCAGCACCTTTTTGCCCAAACTTAAATCGCCCATCAGCGTGCCGAGATCGTCTAAGCCGCCCGATCGCACGCAAATATTGTAAGATTGTGGGCCCAAGTCAACTTTAATTATCGATTGCATATTTATCTAATTTAGATTATAGATTTTAGATTATAGTTCTTATAGGTCTTTTTATTGATTATTTTGGAGAAATTGCCATGACTCTTAGCGGAGCAATAGCTTATTTTGGGATTTTCGGAGGCATGGTCGCCTTGGCGACAGTGCTGATGTTTGGTCTGCGGGCTGTCAAACTCATCTAATTTACTAACTTAGATGTAAAAACCAGAACATTAAATTTCTGGTCAAACGTGCGATCGAACGAAGTATTTCTGCAAAAAATCTTGGATTTTTCCTCTAGATTTAGCCCGCCAATACTTCGGTCGATCGAAGAATTCGACAAGAGGTTTAATATAGCCTTTGTCAAAAAAAATATAGATACTTCGGCTTCGCGGTACAAGTTTTAAGTTTTTCGGCTTCGCGAACGAAGTCGAAGAATCTAAAATCTAAATTTTCAACTCCTCACCTTTTTGATAAAGGCTATATTACGACAGACCAACCCTCACATTATAATTGGAATCATAACTGTAAACTCCGTTAATTTTCCGGGAATTGAGGAACAATTTAGCTGACCGTGATGTTTTTCACAAATAATGTGATAGCTAATAGATAGTCCCATTCCTGTACCTTTACCGATCTGCTTGGTGGTAAAAAATGGATTGAATATTTGCCCTTGAATCGATGGTAGTATACCGCATCCATTATCGGCGATCGCAATTTTAATAAATCTATCGACTACAGATGTCCGAATAGTAATCTGACCTACCTTTGTTTCAAGTTGATTAGTATTGTCTATAACACTTTTTTCATCAATTGCATCAATAGCGTTAGCGATAATATTCATAAATGCTTGGTTCAATTGTCCCGCACAGCACTCAATTTTTGGCAGCGCTTCATACTTTTTGACGATCGAAATTTGCGGGCGGGTAGAAGTAGCATTCAAGCGATGACTTAAAATTAGCAGACTGCTATCAATTCCTTCGTGAATATCGACTTTTTTAAACTCAGCTTGATCTAAACGAGAAAAGTTACGTAACGATAATACAATATCTTTGATTCGGGTAGTGCCGACATTCATAGACTGTAATATTTTGCTAATATCTTTTTTCACAAAATCAAAATCCACCGCCTCTAGTTCAGTTTTAATTTCAGTAGGAGGGTGTGGCAAGTATTTATGATAAAGCTGTATCAGATGCAGTATTATTTGAGTGTATTCCTCCAGATGTCTAAGGTTGCCGTGAATAAAACCAATGGGATTGTTAATTTCGTGGGCAATACCTGCCACTATTTGTCCGAGACTGGACATTTTCTCGCTATGAATCAGCTTTGCTTGGGTTTTTTTTAGCTCAAATAAGGTAGTCTCTGTTGCGATTTGAGCGCGGCGGTAAACCTCTTGAGTAACTTGTGTTGCTAATAATTGCTGGAACGTGTAATGATAGATATTAACGTTAAGCAGAACAAATAGTGAACCCAGGCAAAATACTAAGCCAATCAAAATAGGAAGGAATTGCCACTGTTGATTAATAAGTAAGAATAAAGCTAGGCAATATCCCAGTAGAAAAAACACCATCAAAAACCGCAGTATCTTCCAAGCTAGATAGCCACTGTGTTCTTTTAGTAAATCTAAAATTTTTTGAGTTTTGATGATTGACAAGAGCATAAATCCTGCTCCCAACGCAATCAATAATAATGAAATCAACAATAAAATATCGATGTTCATAGAATTAAATTATTCTTTTTATAAAAAAGTCTATATTACTTGTATTTAAGTAATAAATACTGGTTGGGCAATTGGTAATCAATGGTCTATCGTCATTACTCTTCACTTCTTTTTTAATAATTGCTATAGATACAATTGATATTTCACTACCACAGAGTTGTTAATGAGAGCGGAGCTAAGTTAATGAGAAAACATCTGCGAAGCTTGGTTAAATTAGCAAAATTAGCGAACTGAATATTTATATTTGTAACATTGGTGATCAAAGCACCGCAAGCAGACTGGACAATAAAATGTGAGTGGATCTCGATATTGTATATGACTTACGCATCAATACCTAAGAAACCGGATTTTTGTCGTTGAAGTGGCTTTTAACGAGAGTAGGGAGTATCTCATTTCTGTCGCAAAGCATTTTTTTTGAGTGCTGTCTCGCACAGCACAGCTATCCAAGACTCGATCGCAACACAGCACTACAAATTTGACACTCAAGCGGGAGTCAACGCCACGCTCGATTCTTGCTTCTATGAATCGACTTGCCGATGCAGAATTACTTCA
>NZ_JAUBVR010000116.1:0-13177 GCF_036705955.1 Microcoleus sp. A6-C6
TCGAGGTTGAGGGTGAGTAAAAGGGTGCGGCATCCGAGGCGAGATGTGGCGAGGGCGGCTTCGCAGCCTGAGTGTCCAGCACCTACTACGATGATGTCGAAGCTGTCTTGGAATTGTACTGGGGTTTGTGCGGTCATTCGATTTTAGATTTTAGATTTTAGATTTTAGATTTTAGACTTTAGATTGAAGAATAGACATCTGGCAAAATTAGGTTTTAGTTTCGTCAATTAAAACTCTTCCTCTCCATTAGTGTAGCTGCTTTCTTCAAACATCGATGTTAATCCAGTAATTTTTACGGGGGGTCGATCTTTGAATTCTACGACAAATGACAACTCCCCACCCATTGCCGCGATATAACTTTGCAAAGTAGATACCAACAAATCCGCACGGCGTTCGAGTCGCGAGACATTTTCTTGACGCACATTTAATAATTCTGCCATGCGAATTTGAGTAAATTTCCTTGTTTTTCGTAAGTCTTGCAAGGTCATTTCTTCAGCCATTAATTCAACCGATCGCTTTTCGACTATTGCTCGTTGTTCGGGAGGCAAGTTTTCCATAATAGTCTTCAGGCTAATTGTCATTTGTTTCTGGCTCCATTAACTTATTCAAATGGCCGGTAAATCTACTATCTGCTATCTTAATTAGTTGCTTGTAAAATCGCTTCTCACTACTACCAGATTTGTCCCCAGCTACCAATAGAATCGCAGATCGGCGGGGGTCAAATGCAAAAGCGACTCGCCAAACTCCATCAGCCGCCTGAAACCTAAGTTCCGACCTATTGGTGTAGGTAGAATCATTGAGAGTATCGACGTGAGGACGCTTGAGGTTTGGACCAAATTCTTGTAACAGTGTGAGTTTTGCTAAAAGCTCTAATCTGACATCAGTGGGGAATTCGGTAAACTCAGAGTAAAAATCCAAGTAAAACTCAATGTTCCATGTCATTTGGATCAATTATGCCTTACATAGCATATTATAGGTAATAGTCGATCGAATAATAATATTTATATGCACCCTTGGCGTCTTCGCAGTTCAATAATTCCGTACTGTTGCAGTTTTGCGCTATGTTAGACAAAAAAATCTCAATAAGCGTACACAGCAAATGAAATATTTCTTCTTATCCGACGGCTGGAAAGTCGGGCGCGTCTGGGGGGTTGGCGGCGAGTGGACAGTCGCCGGCTGGAGACGACAGCCGGATATCCAACAGCTCAACCTCTGCCTTTCGGATCGAACTGAAAAAATGTGGCTCTACCGCGTAGAAGACGCTGTACTCATGGTAGAAGTCCAACCCGGAACCCCTCTAGATCCGGCAGATCCGGGAAAAAATATTGGCAACGTTACCCTTACCAGACTCATCGATGCCGAGCAAGTTCTCGAACGCCTCGGGACGATCGCCGCCCGCTGCCAAATCGATAGTCCACAATTAATGTAATGTTGAACATATTGCAATCGGTTCTAACACTCGATACACTTCTTTAAATAACTTTCATTTTTATACCTCCTCCTGTGAAGGTAGAAAGGATTCGGCAAAAGACAGAATTTAAACCCCGGACATCACCGCTCGGGATGGAAAATCTGAATTTTCCGTCAAAATGACATCATCACTTACACCTTGGAGAACCGCAGTCAATGGGACTACCCTGGTATCGCGTACACACAGTCGTCTTAAATGACCCAGGCCGATTGATTTCTGTACACTTAATGCACACTGCCCTCGTGGCAGGTTGGGCCGGCTCGATGGCCCTTTACGAACTAGCAATTTTCGATCCCTCAGACCACGTTCTGAACCCGATGTGGCGTCAAGGGATGTTCGTGCTGCCCTTCATGACTCGCTTGGGAGTCACCGGTTCTTGGAACGGTTGGAGCGTCACGGGCGAAGGTAACGTCGATCCTGGCTACTGGTCTTTTGAAGGCGTTGCGATCGCTCACATCATCCTCTCTGGTTTACTGTTCTTAGCAGCAGTCTGGCACTGGGTATTCTGGGACTTGGAACTCTTCAGAGACTCCCGCACCGGCGAACCAGCCCTCGACTTGCCAAAAATGTTTGGCATTCACCTGTTCCTTTCCGGCTTGCTCTGCTTCGGCTTCGGCGCATTTCACCTTTCGGGACTTTTCGGCCCCGGAATGTGGGTGTCCGACCCCTACGGCCTGACCGGTCACGTCCAGGCAGTGGCGCCTTCTTGGGGCCCTGAAGGCTTCGATCCGTTCAATCCTGGTGGCATCGTGGCTCACCACATTGCAGCGGGCGTAGTCGGCGTAATTGCCGGTTTGTTCCACTTGAGCGTGCGGCCGCCGGAACGTCTTTACAAAGCCCTGCGGATGGGGAATATCGAAACTGTACTTTCTAGCAGTATCGCTGCTGTGTTCTTCGCGGCCTTTGTGGTTGCGGGTACGATGTGGTACGGTTCTGCTGCTACTCCGATCGAGCTTTTCGGCCCGACCCGCTATCAGTGGGACGGCAACTATTTCCAACAAGAGATCGATCGCAGAGCTCAAGCTAGCTTAGCCTCCGGCCAAAGCTTCCAACAAGCTTACGAGCAAATTCCCGAAAAATTGGCTTTCTACGACTACGTGGGCAACTCTCCTGCTAAAGGTGGTTTGTTCCGTGCTGGCGCGATGGTCAACGGCGACGGTATTGCTAAAACTTGGCTGGGGCACGCAGTATTTACTGACAACGAAGGTCGGGTTTTGTCGGTACGACGACTCCCCAACTTCTTTGAAACTTTCCCAGTAATTTTGACGGACAAAGATGGAGTCGTTCGCGCTGACATCCCCTTCCGTCGTGCTGAATCAAAATACAGCTTTGAACAAACGGGAGTTACTGTCAGCTTTTACGGTGGCGAATTTGATGGTCAAACCTTTAATAATCCTTTAGATGTTAAGAGGTTTGCTCTCGCCGCCCAAAAGGGTGAACTGTTTGAATTCGATCGCGAAACCTTGAATTCTGACGGTGTTTTCCGCACTTCAACTCGCGGTTGGTTCACTTTCGGACACGTTTGCTTTGCTTTGCTGTTCTTCTTCGGCCATATCTGGCACGGTTCTCGGACTATTTTCCGCGACGTGTTTGCTGGAGTTGAGGCTGACTTGGAAGAGCAAGTCGAGTGGGGCTTGTTCCAAAAACTGGGCGACAAGAGCACAAGAAGAGAAGAATCTATCTAGTTTTCTGCCGCCAAACAGAGCACCGGGAAACTTCCCCGGTGCACAAAAACCCGGTTTCTTCAAGAAACCGGGTTTTTTTAGTTAATAAGAAAAGCAGCAATAATTAAGATAAAATAATATAGCAAGGGAAGATAGGGAAAATTTAACATGGAAAGTGTTGCTTACATTTTGATGCTGGCTTTAGCCTTGGGCGTGATATTTTTTGCGATCGCCTTTCGGGAACCACCTCGGATTGGCAAATAATTAGCTATGCGCCTGCTGCGTTCCGTCAGGTTAACAATCGTCTAAAAACTTTTGTATCTCTCGTTGATAGCTGAGGCCCGATACCCCTAAATCCCCCAAAAGCAAGGGGGACTTTGAGAGAATACTCTGTCCCCCCTGATAGTCGGGGGACTTTGGCGCTCTTGTCCCCCCCGGATAGTGGGGAGACGCAAGACGCTCTTGTCCCCCCCTTCTTAAGGGGGGCTAGGGGGGATCTAGCCTAGTCGTCAAACAGCAGTCTAGAACTGCGTTTGACGTGAAGTTGACACCTCTGCTCAGCGCCATGTGCCGAGTCATTTTTCTAGTCCAGCCATTCATTAGACCCCACGCGGTTAGATGAATGGCAATTTGCTGGCAACGCCTGTTAAAATCAGCAATCATGCGCTGTTCCTCCTGCCAACATACAAATAGTCGCGTTCTCGAATCGCGTTCAGCCGAATCAGGTCAAAGCATCCGTCGGCGGCGCGAATGTTTGAGCTGTCAGCACCGCTTCACAACTTACGAACGCATAGAATTTGTGCCGATTACGGTGATTAAGCGGGACGGCAAACGCGAATCTTTCGATCGCTCAAAATTAGTCAGAGGACTGGTTCGGGCCTGCGAAAAAACAGGTTTGTCTTCCGGCCAACTAGAAAGCCTGGCCGAAGAAATCGAAGCGCAACTCCAAGGTCGATCGCTCCGAGAACTCGCCAGCTCAGAAATTGGGGAACTGGTGTTGTCGCACCTACGCCCGCTCAGCGAAGTCGCTTATGTCCGTTTTGCCTCCGTATATCGGCAATTTCGAGGCATCCGAGATTTTGTAGATACTCTAAATCACCTTCAAAATCCCCTCAACGAAGCCCATAATCAAGAAACTCCGTCAGATTTTGACCCAGATTTGTCAGATGCCGATGCGTGCGATCGACAAAGCCCCGCATCCTGCGCCACTCCCAGCTAAGTTCGCTCAAATTAATTTAGAAAAATATTCTGGGAGATGGAAAACCGTCTTGCGAGGAAGGCCCGGAGTTCGATCGACTCAAGGGACTCTCAGTCGAGCGAGTGTTCTTTTTTCTCAGTAACAGTGCTGGGTATGATATGATCATCATCGGTCTAAAATTGAGTATCACTAGACAACGTAAAAACTCAACTAATTTAGTTGAGTGCGTAGTCACACCGATAGGTGTTGCAGTTTAGGAAAGCTAAATTTGAACAAAACCTAACTAAAGGTCAATACGGTTTAGTTAAGCCAGATCCCCCCTAGCCCCCCTTAAAAAGGGGGGGACAAGAGTATTCTCTTTCGTCCCCCTTCTTAAGGGGAATTTAGGGGGATCTCCGGGCAATAAACAGCGTTAGCTCAACCGTATTGAAATACAGGTCGGTGACTAATTAAATACGGTAGGGCATACCGGAATTTATGCTTCTCTAAAAAGCGACCTCTACTTAGACAAGAGTAATCCTGTCACCAGCAAGTCAGCTCGCTGCATAAAGAATCTCAGTTTATTTATACCTGAGAGTGTCACAATAGTCTACTTGACTCTGCAATGTGTAAGATGAAAAGTTTTAACACAGAGCTTGGAGTAACAGTAATGGCAAGCCCGGATGTGCAGTTGCACCGGGGGAAAGTTAGCAAAAACTGACTTTAGTAAAAGATTTTGCAAGAAGTTAACCGCTTTTTCACCAAAATCTCTAATATCTGCCGGCACCAATGAAAAACATGAAGGAGAGAAATCCTAGGAAACTATTCGCATGGTCAATCTCAAAACCACAGTCAAAGACATCGGCTTTACTCACGAAGATTTTGCAGCCCTACTCGATAAATATGACTATCACTTTAGCCCGGGCGACGTAGTAGCCGGTACAGTTTTTAGTATAGAACCCAGGGGCGCTCTGATTGATATCGGTGCTAAAACAGCAGCGTACATTCCCATTCAGGAAATGTCTATCAATCGAGTCGAAAGCCCTGAAGAGGTATTGCAATCAAACGAAACCAGAGAATTTTTCATCCTCACCGATGAAAACGAAGACGGACAATTAACCCTGTCCATCCGGCGCATCGAGTATATGCGGGCTTGGGAAAGAGTGCGACAACTGCAAGCAGAAGATGCTACTGTGCGATCGCAAGTATTTGCCACCAACCGTGGCGGCGCACTTGTCAGAATTGAAGGCTTGCGAGGCTTTATTCCCGGTTCTCACATCAGTACCCGCAAACCGAAGGAAGAATTAGTCGCCGAAGAATTACCATTAAAATTCTTAGAGGTAGACGAAGACCGCAACCGCCTAGTGTTGAGTCATCGTCGCGCCTTAGTCGAACGCAAGATGAACCGCCTCGAAGTCGGGGAAGTGGTCATCGGTACAGTACGCGGTATCAAGCCTTACGGTGCGTTTATCGACATCGGTGGTGTCAGCGGCTTGCTGCACATCTCAGAAATTTCGCACGACCACATCGATACGCCTCATAGCGTGTTTAATGTCAACGACGAAGTGAAAGTGATGATCATTGACTTGGATGCTGAGAGAGGCCGGATTTCTCTCTCCACCAAGCAGTTGGAACCGGAACCGGGCGCGATGGTCAAAAATCGCGAATTGGTTTATGAAAAAGCTGAAGAAATGGCAGCTAAGTTCCGGGAGAAAATGCTCGCTCAAAAGCAAGCTAAAGCAGGCATAGATGTTCCTGTAGACTCAACTGATGCTGATGATGATATCTCCGACGAAATGCTCGAAGATGTGCCCTCAGCAATGGAAGAGGATGAGCCCGAAGTAGCAGCAGAAGCCGCACCCGAAGTAGCAGCAGAAGCCGCACCAGAGGTAGCAGCAGAAGCCGCACCCGAAGTAGCAGCAGAAGCCGCACCCGAAGTAGCAGCAGAAGCCGCACCAGAGGTAGCAGCAGAAGCCGCACCGGAAGTCGCAGCAGAAGCCGCACCGGAAGTCGCAGCAGAAGCCGCAGCAGAAGCCGCACCGGAAGTAGTAGAGGAAGAAGTTCCTTCTACAACGGTCGAATAACATCGCCGTCACTGTGATTAAAAGAGGGAAAATTCCCTCTTTTTTTTTGCAGTTAGTAATTAGTAATTAGTCATTAGTAAGTAGTCATATCATGTCCGCTCGAATGACCATACTAAGATTGGTTTGTAGTCGGGGTAATTGACCGGACAGGATATCATTAAGCCTTAGTCATTAGTCAGAAGTGCTGTCCCCGCTCGCGAACAGCAGTCATTACTAATTACTAATTAGTCGCTGCTTAGTGGTTGACAATTCCCAATTCCCAATTACTAATTACCAATTCCCAATTACCAACTACAAATTACCAATTATTTAACATCTTCCTGTAGATAGATGCAACGATCGCTCTTTGGATAAAAAAGGCAGCATCATCGCTCTGCCTAAATAAACATCGCCTTTAGCCTGATAATTTGTTAAGATTTATAAACACATCAGGGACATCCGCACAGGTGCAAACTCATCAGAATTCTCAGGCAAGAACAAAGCAGACGAGCAAATTATACCACAAAATGCTTACAAATTTCTTGCCCTGACGCTCAAAGGCAAGCTGATAATGAACATCGAACTATTAAAAGAAAAACTTAAACAGCTTAAAAAACGTCCCAATTCGAGCAAAGGAACGATCGACCAAATCGAAAACTGGTTAATCGGTTCCCACATTTTGCAGAGATTGAGAATTAACCCTTACTACGTAGCAGGCGATACTGTCAAGAATGTTAAAAGAATTACTTCGGAATTCCTGCACGGAGTAAACGCCGGCGTCTTCGACTTGCACTGGGATATTCACTGTCCCCATTGCGGCATGATAGCAGAGGAATTTAAGGATTTGGCAGACACATCAGAAATGTCTTTTTGCCCGATGTGCGATCGCGAGTTTAAAATTGATTTGCTCGATCGCGTCGAAGTTACTTTTTCCCTCAACAAAGAAATCGAAGACCCGCAACTGCGGCCCGTGTGCTCTCCGCCTCCGGTACTCCAGAACAAACTGCAACTGGTAACGCCTCTCTACTGCACCGAATCCGAGACAGTCACCTTAGAAAACGGTCGATATCGCTACTGCTGTCCCCTCACTTTAGCTAAAGGGATTTTACAGGTTGAAGGCGAAGAAACCGCAGACATCCAAGAAATTCAACTCAAGCAGTTAGCGGGCAAAGATTTTGACAAAAAAGAGCTGAAAGTGCGTCCGGGAAAAGTTAAAATAGAACTAACTAATACCGAACACAATTTGTCTGGGCTGATTTTGCATTCCGATGTATTGCCCGATGAATTGACATTAGAACACCTGCCCCTGCGGCTGTCAGGAATGCAACTGCTTCATCACCCGGATTACAAGCGTTTGTTTGGCGATCGAGTAATATCAGAAAGAGAGCGAGTCAAGATTCGGGCGATTACTATTATGTTTACCGATATTACCGGTTCTACCAGAATGTACGAAACGCTGGGAGATACTAAAGCTTACAATATTGTGCGCGACCATTTTGAAATTTTCTTTGAGTCGATCGAGAAATGTGGCGGTAAGGTAATTAAAACCATCGGCGATGCCGTTATGGCTTCCTTTATCAGCAACGAACAAGCAATTATGGCGGCTGCTGCTGCTGTGGCTAGTTTCAAGGAGTACAACTCAACTCGCCAACAAGAAGAGTGGATTCAAGTCAGAATTGGCATTCACCGAGGGACGGCTTTGCTCGTAAATCTTAATAATTCGATCGACTATTTTGGTTCCACAGTCAACAAAGCCGCCCGCATTCAAAATCTTTCTAAAAGTGACGAAGTTTCGTTTTCCGAAGATGTTTATCATGACCAGGGATTTTTAACAGCATTAAAAGCTGCTGGAGTTTCCGAAATTCAAAGACGAGTTGAAGATTTAAAAGGGATACAAGGCGCACAAATCGCTTTTACTGCTAGAATTAATACAGAATCTGTAATTGCGCTGTCTGCTGAACAGGTCGCTGAAAAAAGCTAATAAGGTAAGCAAATATACTGGTTATTTCCTGCTGATCGTGGCAATTTCCGCAACAGCCGATACAGTTTTTCGATCGCCCTAATTCGATCGCTCCCAAGCTACACCTCATCCTTAAGCTACTTGCGTAATTGTACCAAGTTAAGTTCTAATCAGAATAGTCCGAATTACTCAGCCGCGCACTCAACAGATACATTTGCTGCGAAATAGCTGCGGTACAGGATTTAAAACATGACTTCTAATCAATTATCTCCAGAAATTACATCCGAATCGATCGCACCAGCCGCCCTCGACAGCCAACAATTAGCCACAACCGAGGCCCCCTTTCCGATTGTGGGGATTGCCGCCTCAGCAGGAGGGCTGGAAGCATTTACGGGGTTGCTCAGCCATTTGCCAGTAGATACGGGTATGGCGTTTGTGCTGATTCAGCATTTAGCCCCCGATCACAAGAGTTTGCTCAGCGAGATTCTCGCCAGAACGACGCAAATGCCTGTTACTCAGGTAACAGACGGCATGGCTGTAGAGCCGAATCAAGTCTACGTCATTCCGCCCAACACCAAAATGGTGCTATCTCAAGGCGTGCTGCAACTATCTCCCCGCGAGAAGATTTATGGCAAATATATGCCGGGAGATGCGTTTTTTACGTCATTGGCACTCGATCGCGGACACAAAGCCATCGCCGTAGTATTATCCGGGGGAGACGGCGACGGTTCACTGGGACTCAAGGCAATCAAAGCAGCCGGAGGCATGAGTTTTGCTCAATGTGAAGCCACGGCAAAAGTCGATAGTATGCCGAATACCGCTATTGCTACAGGAAATGTCGATTTTGTTCTGCCACCGGAAAAAATTGCCGAGGAACTGGCAAACTACAGTCGCAATCCCCTTCTCACTTCCCCGCTTCCCCTGACAATAATTGAGGAATCGCCCGAACAGGGAGATGCCCTGGCAACTATTTTTGCACTGCTAAAATCGACCACAGGCGTTGATTTTAGCCACTACAAACGCACCACGATCGCTCGACGCATCCAGCGGCGGATGGTATTGTACAAGCTGGAGACATTGGATGATTACGCCGAACACCTGCGACACCATTCGGAAGAAATCAAAGCTTTGTATGAAGAAATCTTGATCCACGTTACCAGTTTCTTCCGCGATCCCGAAGTATTTGACAATTTGAAAAAGCTGGTTTTCCCCACGATTACCCAAAATAAATCGGCAGAAGCTCCGATTCGGATTTGGGTGGCGGGATGTTCCACGGGTGAAGAAGTTTATTCGATCGCCATTTGTTTGTTAGAGTTTTTGGGCGATCGAGTTATCCCGCCGCCGATCCAGATTTTTGCCACAGATATTAGCGAGGCCGCGATCTGCAAAGCGAGGTCTGGCTCCTACTCAGAAAACCAGATGGTAGACATTTCACCAGAGCGCCGTCAACGCTTCTTTATTCGCGCCGAAGTAGGAGGTAGTTATAGAATCTGCAAAGCAATCCGCGAAATGTGTGTATTTGCCCGACAAGACTTAGGCAGCGACCCGCCTTTTTCCAATCTCGATTTAGTTAGCTGTCGCAATGTGCTGATCTACTTGGGAGAATCATTGCAAAAAAAAGTGATGCCGATTTTTCATTACAGTCTTAACCCAACAGGGTTTCTGCTGTTAGGCACTTCTGAGAGTACCGGCAAATATTCAGACTTGTTTAGTTCAGTGGATAAAAAGTCTAAAATTTATGCCAAAAAGTTGACTGCGACTCGTCCCACTTTTTCGTTTACGCCGAGTTCCTATCCAGTCGCTAAAGTAGGTGAACAGCAGGGAGTAAATGAAAATTTGATCAATGGCTTTGACTTACAGCGAGAAACTGAACAACTGATTTTAAATCGCTATGCCCCAGCCAGTGTGGTTGTCAACGAGCAGATGAAAATCCTGCAAGTGCGGGGAGACATCGATCCTTACTTTAAAGTGGCAACCGGAACGCCGGACTTAAACTTGCTGACAATGGCAAGGAAAGGCTTGCTGCTCGATCTTCGCACCGCGATTTATCAGGCACAAACGCAGAACGCGACTGTTAGGAAAGAAGGAGTATCGGTTGAATGGGGCGGGCGATCGACTCTCGTCAATATTGAGGTGATGCCGTTCCAGCCACAGGCTGTCGAAACACGCTACATTTTGGTGCTATTTGAAGAAGCTGCACCCACGGCGCTCAACTTCTGCACCCTCACTTCCCAAAGCGGCGAGCCTGGTGATTTAGAACCTGAAAATGAGCGGCTGAGGCAGGCACTTGTCATGGCTAATCAAGAAAAAAATGCTGCTCAAGCGCACCTGCAATCGCTGATCCAGGAGCAGGAAAGTCTCAACCAAGACCTCAAAGTTGCCAACGAAGAAATCCTATCGAGCAATGAGGAGTTGCAAAGCACCAACGAGGAGTTAGAAACTGCCAAAGAAGAGATTCAAGCCACTAACGAAGAACTCACCACCACTAACGAGGAACTTCGGAGCCAATATCTTGAACAAACCCAGCTCAATAACGATCTGACAAATTTGCTGGCTAGTATCAATATCCCAGTCTTAATGCTGGCAAACGATTTACATATTCGACGCTTTACGCCAACGGCGCAGCAACTTTTTAATCTGATTCCCACAGATATTGGACGACCTTTTAGCGACATCCGATTAACTCTTGACGTTCCTGAGTTGGAACAGATGATTTTGGAGGTGATTGATACTCTCCAGACGAAAGAACAAGAAGTTCAAACTCAAGCGGGATATTGGTACAACCTCCGCATTCGTCCTTATCGCACAACGGAAAACCGGATTGACGGTGTGGTAATGGTTTTGATTGATATTGATGCTCTTAAACGCAGTGCCCGAACCTTAGAGGATGCCCGCAACTACGCTGAAACAATCGTGGAAACTGTGCAAACGCCTTTAGTCGCGCTAGATGCTGATTTCCGAGTGAACAAAGCAAATCGATCGTTCTATGAAACCTTTGAGGTTTCATTCTCAGATACATCAAAATCTTCGCTGTTTGAGCTAGGAAACGGGCAGTGGAATATCCCCCAATTGCGATGGATCTTGGAAGATATTCTGGTTAGTGATGTTCAGCTTCAAAACTTTGAGTTGGAGCACCTGTTTGAGCAGATCGGGCAGAAAACTATGCTGCTGAATGCTTGTAAACTTGAACGTGAAGACAAAGCTTTAATGATTCTGTTGTCGATCGAGGATATCACCGCTCGCAAGCAGTTTGAGACAGTACGATCGCAGTTATTGGAGCAGGAACAGTTAGCCCGCCAACAGGCAGAAACCGCCAACCGTACTAAAGATGAATTTCTGGCGAATCTCTCCCACGAGCTCCGCAATCCCCTGACTCCGATCCTGGGATGGGCACAACTGCTGAAATCTGGTCAGCTTAAGGGAGCAGCCGCTAATCGCGCTCTAGAGGTGATCGAGCGGAGCGCGAGGGCGCAATCTCAGTTAATCGAAGATATGCTGGATATTTCCCGGATTACCAGTGGCAAGCTGGCTCTCGATATCAGTCAGATCGATCTGGGGTTAGTGGTGCAAGCTGCGATTGATGGGGTGCAATTATCAGCGGAGGCCAAAAACATTGAAATTGTTTCGCAGTTGAGTTCTGCGACTGTTTTAGGCGATGCTGCTCGCTTGCAACAAGTTGTGTGGAATCTGCTATCTAATGCGATTAAGTTTACTCCAGCCGGGGGACGGGTGGAAATTGCGTTGGAGTCGATCGACGATCACGCCGGGCTCCGAGTCAGCGACACGGGAAAAGGGATTCGGGCCGAATTTTTACCGTATATTTTCGATCGTTTCCATCAAGGCGATTCCAGCACGACTAAGGCTAGTCAAGGGCTGGGATTGGGTTTGTCGATCGTGCGTCATCTGGTAGAATTGCACGGAGGAACGGTGAAAGCAGATAGTCCGGGTGAGGGACAAGGAACTACAATCACGATGAGATTGCCGTTGCGAGAGTTGTCTGAAGTGTTGACAGGGGCGATCGATTTACAGCCAACTGTATTTGCTGCGCCTGTAAATGTATCGAGTGATGATGTGCCTTCTTTGGATGGTTTGCACGTTTTAGTTGTGGATGATCTAATCGATACGCGCGATTTGTTAAAATTTGTGCTGGAAGGCTACGGGGCGGAGGTTTTGACGGTTGGAAATGCCCGAAGTGCGATCGCTGCTTTGAAGGACAATCCGGGCAGATATGACGTGCTAATTTCGGATATCGGGATGCCGGAGGAAGATGGGTATTTCTTGATTCGAGAGGTGCGAGCCCTTGCTGCGTCAGCCGGAGGGGAAATCCCAGCCATTGCGCTGACTGCGTATGCTGGCGATAAAGAACGCGATCGGGCGATCGAAGCGGGTTTTCAAACACATATTGCTAAGCCTGTAAAGCCCGTTCAATTAGGATTAATTGTTGCTAATTTAGCAGGGCGATTTTAACAGTTGACAGTTGACAGTTGAGAGTTGATAGTGAATATTTTTGAGAAGACTCGGCGGTTGAACTCTTGTCCCCCCCTTCTTAAGGGGGGTTAGGGGGGATCTCCGGGCCGAGATTACAATAATTATGACAAAACAAGTTCAGTTAACAATTTTTATAGCCCGGAGATCCCCCTAAATCCCCCTTAAGAAGGGGGACTTTGAGAACACTCTTGTCCCCCCCTTCTTAAGGGGGGTTAGGGGGGATCAAGCCGAGATTACGAGAATGATAACAAAATAGGTTCAGTTAACAATTTTTCCGCCCCGGAGATCCCCCTAAATCCCCCTTAAGAAGGGGGACTTTGAGAAGAGTCTTGTCCCCCCCTTCTTAAGGGGGGT
>NZ_JAUBVR010000176.1:0-1853 GCF_036705955.1 Microcoleus sp. A6-C6
TTTCCCACAGCAGCAGGCTGCTTACGGTTCCGCACTTCCAGATAAATCAACAAAGCATTAACATCAGCCGGATTCACCCCACCAATCCTCGCCGCTTGGCCAATAGTCAGCGGCCTAATTTTAGTCAACTTTTCCCGCGACTCCTTCGAGAGAGTTGTAATTGCCATATAATCCAAATCCCCAGGCAATTGGCGGCGTTCGTGTTTCGCAATGTCATCAATTTGATTTTGCTGTCTTTGCAAATAACCGGAATATTTGAGGTCAATTTCTACACCATTTTTCTCGGCTAATTGTAGACTGGAATCACCTAAATTGTATCGTTCCAAATCGACATAATGAAAACCCGGACGGCGCAGCAAATCAGCGAGAGTTATTGAACCTTTAATCACTTGTTGGGTGTCGGCAAAAATTTGCTTTCCAACTTCTTCGTGCTCTTTGACGCGAGTCGAGTACAAACGGGATTTTTCCGCGACAATATTAGCTTTTTTGCGATCGAATAACTCCCAGCGGCGGTTATCTATCAAGCCAATTTCCCGTCCCAGCGGAGTCAAGCGTTGGTCGGCATTGTCCGATCGCAATAATAGCCGATATTCCGATCGCGAAGTCAGCATCCGGTAAGGTTCCCGCAAATCCTTCGTACACAAATCATCAATCAAAGTCCCGATATAACTTTGCTCGCGAGGAAACACAATCATCTCTTGATTTTTCGCGAATCTAGCCGCATTAATCCCTGCGACAATCCCCTGTGCAGCCGCCTCCTCATATCCCGTCGTACCGTTCACCTGACCCGCGCAAAACAGCCCTTCAATCTTCTTAGTCATCAGCGTCGGGAAGCACTGGGTTGCAGGCAAATAATCGTACTCGACAGCATAAGCAGGGCGCATCATCTCGCATTTTTCTAAACCGGGAAGAGTCCGCAGCATTTCCAGTTGCAAACTTTCCGGTAAGCCAGTGGAAAATCCTTGGATATAAAGTTCAGGAATATCCCTACCTTCCGGTTCAATAAAAATCTGGTGACTTTCCTTATCTGCAAAGCGCACAATCTTATCTTCAATACTCGGACAGTAGCGTGGCCCCTTCGCATCAACCCAGCCACCGTAAACTGGAGAAAGGTGTAAGTTGTCTCTAATTAACTGGTGAGTTGCGGGCGTAGTTCGAGTCAAATAACATGGCATTTGTTCGCGTTCCACCCAAACTTCAGGATCGAAACTAAACCAACCAACTTCTGCATCTCCAGGCTGCGGTTCCAGGTTGGTGTAATCGAGGGTACGTTTGTCAACTCTTGCCGGAGTTCCTGTTTTTAAACGTCCGGTTTCAAAGCCCAAACGGTTGAGAGTTTCTGTCAAACCGACGGCGGCAAATTCTCCGGCGCGTCCGGCGGGCATCGACTTGTTGCCAACCCAAATTGTGCCGCCGAGAAATGTGCCAGTGGTGAGAATTACGGCTTTGCATTCAAAGGCAACGCCGAAGTATGTTTCAACGCCGATAATTTCTTCGTTTTTGCCCAATACTAAGTCTGTAACCATCGCTTCGCGGATGGTCAAGTTCTCTTGATTTTCGACAATATTGTTCATGACAGCGGCGTATTCTCGCTTGTCTGTCTGGGCTCTTAGCGCCCAAACTGCGGGGCCTCTCGAAGCGTTGAGGACGCGCTTTTGTAGATAAGTGCGATCGGCCATTTTGCCGATTTCTCCGCCTAGGGCATCGACTTCGTTGGTGAGTTGAGTTTTAGCGGGGCCGCCGACGGCTGGGTTGCATGGTTGCCACGCGATTTTGTCGAGGTTGAGGGTGAGTAAAAGGGTGCGGCATCCGAGGCGAGATGTGGCGAGGGCGGCTTCGCAGCCTGAGTGTCC
>NZ_JAUBVR010000117.1:0-13109 GCF_036705955.1 Microcoleus sp. A6-C6
GATGCTATATCTGCCCATTTTTGTGACTTATTTATGCCTTCTTTAATTCCCCAATCTTAGACCTGAATCCTTACGTTTTGTGCCATTGAAAAACAATATATTGCGGGTAACGGCGGAGTCCTAAAACTAAATCCCAACAAAGCACCGAATGCCAGCGTTGAATGGTTTTTGCCAACCGGAAATCGCCGACTTTCTAGTTGGGAAGGTGGGATAATCGGCTCTGTGGCGCTGAATGACGAGTACAATCCTGGGGACTTTCCGCTGCTATTTGCCACAAATGCGATCGACGGCAATTTGTATATCGGTTCCCAAGATATGATGACAGGCAAAAAAAATGCTGTACCTTGGCGCAACCAGTCTTATGATACTCCTGTAATAGTCTTTAAAAAAGAGATTGGTTCTTCGATTTCGACTCCGATTTTTACTGATGGCAATAAACTGATTAGTGCGGGATATAATGGTGTTTATTTGTTTGAGTTGAAGTGGGAACGAGCGAAATCTGGAGATAAGAATGCTTTGAAAAATGCTAAGGGCGAGTTTTACCGTTTGAAGGTAAAAGAATCGGGGAGATTTAAACCGGGTTTATCCTTTGAGGCGACGCCTGTTGTTTGGGATGGCATTGTGAGGATTTGTGCGCGGGATGGCTGGATGTATACTTTGGGTTAGTCAGTAGTCAGTAGTCAGTAGTCATTAGTCATTAGTTATGAGTTATTGGTTATTGGTTATTTACTACCAATTAGCAATGCCCTCAGCCCAATGCGTCAACTCAACTGTTCGGGTGTTGAAATCCGCCAATGTCCCTACCTACCGTTTAACTGCGCTTATCTCTATCATAGAAAGGATATCAGGAATTATAGGAAACTTGTTATGGCAACCAATGACAGTCAAATAAGTCAAATTTACGGTTCAGAGGATGCTCAAGGTATTTTACAGCTTGCGATCGCACGGCGACAAGATGAAGGCGAACTTTCCCGAGTGCAGCTTTTCGAGATTGCGGCGGAATTGGGCATTTCCGAACAGGATATTGTGGTGGCGGAACAGCAATGGTTAGCCACTAGAGGGGAATTTCAAGAAAAGCTGGTTTTTAACTCTTACCGTCGCGGCAAATTGCGGAAAAACTTGACAAAGTACGGCATTATCAATACTTTTTTAGTTTTGTTTAATCTAGCAGGATCGCACGAGCTTTCTTGGTCATTGTTCATTTTACTAACGTGGGGATTGGGATTGTCGCTAAATGCTTGGAATGTTTATCAAACTGAAGGGGAAGATTACGAACAAGCGTTTCAGCGATGGCGTTTGAAAAAACAGGTGGGAGAGTCTATCGGTACTGCGACGGATAAGCTGATGAAGTGGTTGCAGTCTTGATATTCAGTCACTTTTGTGTCAATGACAGATTTATCGCCTAATGTCTGCGATTGATTCACGAACTTCGCAATAACAGAGGAAATCAATCAATTTTAACATCAGTCTTCATCGCGCCGACTTCCGCTTTGAGATGAGGATTTAACCTCCAGGCTGGCTATTGCGAAGTGGCAAAAATCAGTTGAAAATGTAATTAAGTACGCGCGGTAGAGCTCTCCCCTAGGGAATCGCCCAATCCCAACCTCAAGCAAAAAATGCTATAATACCAACTTTAACTTCTAAACATATCCGCCAGCAGGAAACACAGGAAAATCTTATGGTGATTATTACCTCACAAGAAATTGCCCAATTTCGATCGCAATTAGCGGAATATCCCGAAGCCCTCAAAGCCCTAGACGAAATCGAAGATTGTGAAGGCAACATCGAAGATGCAGCGATTTCTCTAGCAATTCAAGCTGGACAAGAACCGAATATCTCTGAAAATTGGTTGGACGGATTGGCAAAAAGATGCCGCGTTGCTATTTGCAAATCTGAGGTAAAAGAAGAGTTGATAAACGGACAATTGAATGCTGCTTTTAGAGATTTAGTCGCAGCCAAAACTTGCCCGCAGATTTTGGTAACATCGGTGATTATTTATGTATTTAAAACTGGGGTGAATGATTTTTGTGAGCCTCTGGAATATAAACTGTAAAGCCATCGATGCAGTTAAATTCGCCGCAATTTATCAAAACATGATATAACGAGGCGATCGCACTTTTCCCCTACTACTGTGCACTGCTGTAGCCAGCAGGCACGATATCCGGTGACAAACCCAAAGATTTCCCCAGCAAACGAGCAAGTTGCACTAAAAATTTAGCAGTATCTGCGTCACCTTCGCCGGCCATTGAAGCTGATATCTGGATTAGCATCTGCACAAATCCCGCATCTATTAAATCTGAACAGGAACTTAAAACCTCTGGTTCTTGGCCGTTGGGACAGGTAAGCACTCGCTCGATTAAGTTCAAATAAGCCTCTTGGCGTTCTGGATTCATTTTGGGAGGATCTGTACAGTGAATAATTTATTATTACGCTTAACTCGGTTCTGTCAATCAGGCGATCGCATACACGATCCCCGTCTTTCCTCTAGAAACTCCATTCCGTCGGCAATAGACAGAAGCTTAAAGAAAATCTTAAGTTTTTCAATGCTAGTTTAGTCGAGGTAAGGTGCGCAATGCGCACCCTACGATTCAAGGGTAAGGTGCGCAATGCGCACCCTACGATTCAAGGGACTTAGGAATCTAAAAAATGAAAATAGGAATATTTTTAGGAAATCTAGGAAATCCCGCCATCTACTATCCCACTCTAGGCAAAATTACGGGCGGAGTCACGGCGAGTATTTTTCTTTGTCAATTATTGCAATGGCAAGCACAACAGTGCAACTCGGACGAATGGGTGAAAACTAACGGCAGTGAAATTGAAAAAGCTACTGGTTTAAATCGCGAAGAACAAGAAATTGCGATCAAACTGCTGAAAGTGCGATCGCTCCTGAAAGCAAAATCAACAAATCCCAACACCGAAATCCTCGAACTCTGGGCGGATATTGACGCTTTTGAGGAAAAAGTTAATAACTTGTGGACAACTAATTCCGATGATATTATAACACAAACAAACCGCGAACATAACAATCCTCCTGTAGAAATAATCGCCGAAACTTCACCCCCAGAGCGTGTAGTTAAAACCGACAAATTTTTCGGACAACCGCGCCAGCAAAGAGCGGTTGCTGTCTACCAAAATTACCAATTTAGCGGGCCTTGGAATTCTCAATCATCAGAACTGCATAACTTTCAGCGAGCTTTAGAAGAATATGCCAGGGATCGTAACTTATGGTTTGGCAATCCTTCGGGATGGGCTTTTAAAATTATTGACAGCATGACAAAGGGCTTAACCTCGACTTTTTGGGACGAATTTATCGCCGGAATTCCTTTAGGAGAAAGTCAGAAAGTTAAGCGAGAGTGGGAAATTGAGCCGGAAGTGCCTTATCCGGCGTTTGAAGAGGAGCGAATTCAGTATTATGTGCACAAGGGCGAACCGCTGGAAGCAGCAGTGTCTAAGGCTCGTGCTGACTTGAGAAACCCGGTTTTGGGGAAGGATTTGTGGGAGGGTTTTTTGCGAAAGTGCGATCGTATTGCCGATGATGCGCTCAAAGCTAAAAACCAGGGCGTGCAAAACGCATATTTACCGTCTTCCTTCAACGAAAGACCGCAAATTACCAAAGAAAGCGTGATGAATAAATTAGGGGCGATCGCGCCGCAATTTGCCCTGAATCAATCCACATCTGAAACAATCGCAGAACCCCCAAAACTCGAACAAAAAGAACCGCAAACCGCCGACGAAATCCCCAGTATTTCCTTTTTGCAAAAAGCTTACCAAACTTCTCTCGGTCGAAGTATAGTTGAGAAACAAATCGCTGCTAACCCAGAATGGGGATACGAAATAGTTGACGGTGAAATCGTAGAATATATCCCTTTTTAAGGATGCTAAAATGAAACGAGTTAGGGATATTAATCCGCTGGGAGTAGAGCGAGCAAATCCTTCAAATGCAGAAAGAGCCAAGCTGCGGCAGGAAAGATTGCAGCATGAGAAATATTTAGGTTTTCAGCAGTTAATAGAGCTTTGCAGTTTGGGCGAATATGGCATGGCGAAACAACTTGCAGCCAGACATTCTAGTTGGGGTTATGAAATAGTTGACGGAGTTGTAATGGATCGAGTAGATTAGATTCGTAGTCAGAACTTTAGTCCTTTCGGCCTCGGATTTAAGGACTGAAGTCCTTACTACGAACCTACTTTTGCCGATATGTTAGAATCACAATAGAGACTTAATGGGTTTTAAAGTTATGACCGTTATTAATCCTAAAAATATAACGCTCAATGAAGTTAGTGATTTTTTGAAGTTTCAACAAATCTTTAATAACGATACGTACCCAAGTTTCTTGTCATTAGAACCACTCACCGAGTTTGAACAGCTAGAACTCGTACAAATCCGCAACGATTTTCGCGAATACCTTTCTGTGGAAAAAGTCCCTGAAGGGCTGGTACAAGCTCTAGCTACTTTTCCTTTAATGCGATTGGCTGGCTTTTATCGATCGCCTTTAAAGATGAGTCTAGAAGAAAATATTGCTAATATTACTATAGAAGATGAAGACACAACGATTACAGGTCGATTTGACATCTTAGCAATCAATAAAGAAAAACAAATCGCCGCTGATATAGGATTTTGGGCGTTGCTGATTTACGGTATGAACGGCTAAATATGCAAATCATAAAAACCATTGTCCACAAAGCTTCTGGATTTTTGCCTAATTATTTTTCATACCCTGATTAAGCAACGCCGGATTTTGGATTTTAGTAATAGAATCTAAAAACAGTCTAATTGCTCCGCGTGCTGGTTTGCCCCAACTGCTAACTTATGCCTATAAAAGTTTAGAATATCAAGAGTCAGTCTGGGGACTTGCAACTAGCGGAGAGTTTTATCAGTTCGTTAATATCCGTCGCGGCAATCCGCCCACCTATCAGTTAATGCCCTTTCTAACTTTGATGGAACCCGAATCTTCAGTTGTGTTGCTGCAAGTTTTGAAAGCTATTTGTAAACTTCTAGCAATCCAATCTTCAACCCGCGCACCATCCGGGTTTTGTTTGTATAGACGCGGTTTCAACCGCCGTCTCTTCAACCCGCGCACCATCCGGGTTTTGTTTGTATAGACGCGGTTTCAACCGCCCAGTCTTCTGCATAAAAAAAATGAAGCAGGGAGAATTCCCTACCTCAATTTTTAGCTAACTTTTTCTCTAAAAAATAGAGCTGTTAAAACTTAGTAGCCTCTGGTGTTTGGCTTGTGCACGATGAAGCTCAGCACTTGGCATTGCTTCACGTTGTCAAAACCCATGACGCGGATGTAGCACTGAGGATTTTCTTGGCGGCAAGCTTGAACTTCAACCATGATTTCTTGGACGCTGCGAGCACCAAATAAAGGCAACTTCCACAATGTCCAGTAGCGCATTTCAGGGGCAGAGGTTTCGTTGAATTCTACGCCGGGAATGTAGCCTTGATCCAAGATGTATTGCAGTTGCTTGGCGATTTGGGCGTCTGTCAGCGGGGGCAAATAGGACAGAGTTTCGTAACGACGCTCTTTTGGTAAAGTTCTCATTTTTTGTATCTCTAAGGTGTGTGTTCGATCGCACTTGTCGATCGATTAACTCGACAAATTATCCAGATTCGGTTCTGAATCTATTGATGCTTCAGGATGACTGCTAGAAACAGACCAATTAAGTTGCGTAATTCGCTCTAAATGCTGGCGTCTGTGTTCCATATTCGACTGTTGAATGCCAGTAGAAACCATTTCTGGCAAAAACTCTGTCACATCGTGCGCCAGATATTCTCGCACCGTCATGATCCGAAATCCTAAATCTTGATTTTCCCTCAGCAACTCTTGAATGTAAGCTTCTCCATCTTGGATTTTGCCCTTGGTGGAAAAGTCATTCAACCAGATTGCCTGAGCAGGATTGGTTTCGCTCAACTGAGCGACTACAATCCGCACGGATTGATAGGTTAGGTAACTTGCCAGCACCTTAGCGGTGTCTTTCGCAACTTGTTTGAGATCCATTTTTGACCCCAGCCCTTAAGAGTTTTGGATTGTTAATTTTAGATTTTGGATGCAAACTTACTTGTAAATCTTCTTCCAAGATAAAGACTTAACAGTAAGTTTGCTACCTAAAACCTAAAATCTCTAACCAAAAATCATCAAACGGTATCCATTGCCTCGAATTCAAACTTGATTTCTTTCCAAAGTTCGCAAGCAACAGCCAATTCAGGGCTCCATTTGCAAGCTTCGCGAATGATGTCTCCGCCTTCGCGCATCAAGTTGCGACCTTCGTTACGAGCTTGGACGCAAGCTTCCAAAGCAACGCGGTTAGCAGTTGCACCAGGTGCGTTACCCCAAGGGTGGCCCAAGGTGCCGCCGCCGAACTGCAAGCAGGAGTCGTCGCCGAAGATTTCAACCAAAGCTGGCATATGCCAGATGTGGATACCACCAGAAGCAACTGGCATGACACCAGGCATGGAGGCCCAATCTTGGGTGAAGTAAATACCGCGGCTGCGGTCTTCTTCGATGTGGTCTTCGCGCATCAAGTCTACGAAGCCCATCGTGATGCCTTTTTCGCCTTCGAGTTTGCCCACAACTGTACCGGAGTGCAGGTGGTCGCCGCCGGACATCCGCAAGCACTTGGCAAGTACGCGGAAGTGGATACCGTGGTTTTTTTGACGATCGATCACAGCGTGCATGGCGCGGTGAATGTGCAGCAAAATACCGTTTTTGCGGCACCATTTAGCCAAGCTGGTGTTTGCAGTGAAACCACCGGTTAGGTAGTCGTGCATGATGATCGGGGTTTTGATTTCTTTGGCGAACTCAGCCCGTTCCATCATTTCTTCAAAGGTAGGGGCGGTTACGTTTAAGTAGTGACCCTTGACTTCGCCGGTTTCTGCTTGGGATTTTTCAATAGCTTCTTGAACGAACAGGAAGCGATCGCGCCAGCGCATGAACGGTTGCGAGTTGATGTTTTCGTCGTCTTTGGTAAAGTCCAAACCGCCGCGTAGAACTTCGTAAACGGCGCGGCCGTAGTTCTTAGCAGACAGACCCAATTTGGGCTTAATTGTACAACCCAGCAAAGGACGGCCGTACTTGTTCAATTTGTCCCGCTCAACGGTAATACCGTGAGGAGGGCCTTGGAAGGTTTTCAGGTAAGCAATGGGAATCCGCAAGTCTTCCAACCGCAGAGCACGCAGAGCTTTGAAACCGAACACGTTACCAACCAAAGAGGTCAGCAAGTTGGTGACGGAACCTTCTTCAAACAAATCCAAAGGATAAGCGATGAAGCAGATATATTGGTTGTCTTCGCCGGGGACTGGCTCGATATCGTAGCAACGACCTTTGTAGCGATCGAGGTCGGTCAGGAGGTCAGTCCAAACAGTCGTCCAGGTACCGGTGGAAGATTCAGCAGCTACAGCAGCGCCTGCTTCTTCTGGTGGTACTCCAGGCTGTGGAGTTACGCGGAAAGCCGCCAAAATATCTGTATCTTTCGGCGTGTAATCCGGTGTGTAATACGTTAGTTTATAGTCTTGAACTCCGGCTTTATACCCAGCCTTTGATTGAGTTTGGGTTTGCGCGTAAGCCATATCTCGCTTCCTAGTATTCGCTTAATTTTTTGGGCCCGATGGCCGGCTCCTAAAAATATACCAATAAACGGACACTCTCAAATTTTAATATTCTTTTAATCATCATAAGTATTCTTTATTTTCCTTTACATTAAGACAATATTTGTAACATATCTTATAAAATGCAAGCGGCGAAGGATGCAGGGGGAAAGGCTAGGGATCGCAGAGGGGGCGGGGAAGTTCGATCGCGCGAAAGATATTTTGCAGCAAGCCAAACAACCGATAAATAAGGTTTATGTAAAGAATTTGATCCTGGAAAATCAGAATTGGTAATTGGGAATGGGAAATTGGGAATTGGGAAATTGGGAATTAGTTATAAATACCTAAATTTGTGGTTGTAGTTGAAATCAATCTCAACTGCAATCCAAAATCTCAAATCCAAAATCTCAAATCCAAAATCTCAAATCTCGTGGGGGGGCGAGAAACCGGGTTTCTACGAAAAATTTAGGTTTATTAACGAGAAATCTACAAAGAAACCGGGTTTCTGAAGTCGCAAGTGCGATCGGCAACTAATAGAACTCCCAGACCACCAAGTCAAAAATCCGCACCATAGCACATAATATGGACAGGAGTTGTGCAGCAACCTGGTGTATAAACCAACGCAAATCCGTCGTTACAGCAATTAAACTTCGCTTAAAACCGGGTTTCTGCGTTAGCTGCGCGTAAGTCTAATATGGATATCTAGCCCCATTTCTACTCTGGTTGTGCCCCATCCCCCTTCAAAAGCCGTCCACTGCATCAATCCAGATTGCCCAAGGCCTTACCCTCAGACTTGGGGCAACAATTTTTGCCAGAGTTGCGGAACCCCGCTGCGGCTAAAAAATCGTTACATACCTCTACAAGGTCTCGGTACCGGGGGTTTTGCAGCCATCTACACAGTTTGGGACACAGAAACTCAAACCGAGCGCGTCTTGAAATTGTTGCTAGAGACTTCCCCGAAAGCGGTAAAACTGTTCGAGCAAGAAGCTTGGGTTTTGGCACTTTTGCGGCATCCTGGTGTGCCTAGAGTCGAGCCGGACGGTTATTTTCACGTCCAAACCCAAAATTTTGCAGGCGGGGATGGAAATACCGCAGCGAGACGCTTACCTTGTTTGGTAATGGAAAAGATTCATGGCAAAACTTTGGAAGAAGTTCTCGAAGAGCACCATCAGGGATGTCCGCAGGAATGGGTGTTTAGTTGGCTGAGTCAAGCTGTGGAAATTTTAGAGGAGTTGCATCGGTGTCAGATTATTCACCGCGACATTAAACCGAGCAATTTGATGCTGCGAGATCCAGAATCACCACAAGCTTTATTGAACAATGGTTTGGGCGGTTTGCAGTTGGTGACGATCGACTTTGGGGGTGTTAAGCAGATGGGCGGTGGGGAATCGGTGGGGAAAGATTCTCCGAGCTCGACGCGGTTGATTTCGCCTGGGTACAGCCCGCCGGAACAAATTGTGGGCGGTGGTGTGGTGCCGGCGACGGATTTTTATGCGCTGGGGCGGACTTGTATTCATTTACTGACGGGGAAGTATCCGGCGGAAATTGAAGATCCGATGACGGGGGAGTTGCGCTGGCGACATATTGTGTCTGTGAGTCCGGCTTTTGCGAATTTGTTGGATGATATGGTGCGATCGAATATACAGCAGCGTCCGGCTTCGGCTGCGGATGTTCGATCGCGCTTGCAGGAGATTTATGCTAGGAGTAAGGGCAAAATTGCCACAGCCCCAGTCAGTCAAGCTATTGTGGAATTCTGCCGGCAAATAGTGGTGGCGGGGGCGCAAAAAACAGCAAGTTTGACGGTTTTGGTGTTCGGCGCGATCGCCCAAATCGTGGTAGCTTCTCTAGATACGGGCTGGGAAATGGTGCTCGGCGGGGTTGGTGGATGTGCGGGGGCGATCGGCGGTTTGGTTTTGGGCTATGCTTCACCTATCGGCCCAGAAGTTGCCAATTTTTTGAATGAAGGTTTGCACCAATTAATCCATAACATGACTTTTTCTGTCGGGCCCGAAGTGCTGCTGTTTGCCTTTGCGGGTTGGGGCACTGCGATCGGTTTGACGGATGCGGGGAGTTTTCGCCAACAAAAACAGTATTGGCTATCGGGATTGATGGGAGCTCAGGGCTATTTGTTGGCTGGTTTGTGTTGGATGGAAGCAACCACTTCTAGCGGGGTACAGGGGATTATTTTAGGGGCTTTTGCGATCGCCTCTTTGACTGTGGGAATGGGTTTGCGTAGCCATCAATTAGTTCATGCTTTGGTGGTGGCTGTTTGTTCTACGGGAGTGTTTCTGTTTTTGAATGCTTTGAACATTTTTCCTGGAAGTTTCTTTGCGATTTTGTCACAGTCGTCTAATGCTAACTTCTGGCTGCAAGTTTGGGGTTCAATTGTTTTCTTTGGTTTGTTGGGAAGTGCGATCGGGCTTTGTTTAGGAGTGAGTCATTATTTAGTTGTGCCCGTGTTGAGGTGGTTGGGATGGCGGTAGAAAATTCATAATTAATATTATTTCCCAACACGCTTGGCATAATATAAAACGGCGGTTTAAACCGCGTCTACACAAACGAATTCCCCCTCCGCGGAATGAAGAAAATCAAGAATTCCAACCCGCTTAGAGTGCATTTTTTCTCCATAAATGTGATGTTAACCGCTCACTCTTCAACCTGCGGAGGCAGGTTTTGTTTTTATCGACGCGGTTTCAACCGCCCGGTATTCTTGAATGGAAATAATATTAATTCACAATCAACGATTTTCTGCTTCATGATCGAGCAACCATTTCTTTCTCCATAAACCGCCCGCATAACCTGTTAATTTTCCATCATATCCAATTACTCGATGACAAGGAATAACAATACAAATTCTATTCATTCCGTTAGCATTTGCCACAGCACGAACTGCTTTAGGATTTTTCAAGGCAGCAGCTTGTTGCTGATAAGAGCAAGTAGAACCGTAGGGAATATTTTGTAACTCTTGCCAAACCGCCTGCTGAAATTCCGTTCCAGGTGTGACTAGCGGCACCGAAAAATCTTGGCGATTGCCTGCAAAATACTCATTGAGTTGTTGTTGCAACACATCAAAATGTTTGTTTGTGCCTTGCAGTACAGTCGCATCTAAAAGTTTAGCCAATGACTCAAACTGCCTCTCAATCATTTTGCGATCGGTAAACTCTAAAAGGCAAATACCTTGGGCAACCGCACAGGCGAACATAGTTCCTAGAGGAGTTTCCAATCTGGTAAAGTCTATTAGTTGTTTGCTTTTGCTATTTGATGGTGACACGCCCAAAATAGATTTGAATGAATCGTTAAAACCGCTGAGCGATTCGTAACCGCTCTCGTAAGCTGTAGCAGTAACTGTTTCGCCGTTTTGTATTTTCTTAAAAGCTGAATTTATCCGCAATATTCTTTGATAGGAATGAAAAGTAATGCCGTGATTCTTCAAAAACCAGCGGCGGATTTGACTTGGCTCAATGCCTCTGGCCGTTAAATCCAAATCGGTTAATTTTGTGGCGGGATTGTGGCTGATTTCACGCAGAATAGCTTGAATGCGATCGGGTGTTTCATTCAGCATTTCCAAAGGCTTACAAACTTTACAAGGTCTGTAACCGTGAAGTATCGCTGCTTTGGCAGTTGGGAAAAATTCTACATTTTCTTTTTTCGGTTTCCTTGCGGTACAAGTTGGTCGGCAAAAAATACCTGTGGTTTTTACTGCTGCTATAAAAGTTCCTTCGCAGGCAACATCTTTGTCAACCAGTGCTTGATACATTAAATCATCTGTTAGCATAGTTTTTTTTGATTGCACTATTACTAATATCGCTGAGGTGAAGAAAGTTTGACAACCGAAAAATTAACAACTATTTTTTTTCTACATATATCCCAACAAAAGATTAGAGTTGTCAGCTAGAGAAAAAACCACCGAATCGCCTTTTTGGAGAGCTAAAACTAGATCCAATCCCTTGGTTCCTGACCTGCACCTGACTGCTTGCGGATGACCTGAGCGCTCAGCCATTGGCGCAGGGGTGGAGATTGCCCAATTTCAATGAGATAAACCTTAGAAGACTCTCGATCGATTCCTCCTGTGAGCAATTTGATTCGTCTGATAATTTTCCCTGCGTACCACCCATCGACCAAAAATACTTCGCAGGGGATATCTGCTAATTTATCCTCAATAATTATTAGTTCATCTGGGCTGCTGATTGTGTCCTTGTTGGTTTCCCGGACTGGGAGCTTGAGAAAAGTCTCCATTTCTATATCATAGTATTCGGCTTCTGAATTATTGTAATTGTCTATCGCAGTGAACAGATAGTAATAGCACCACAACGCAGTAATTATGGAAATTGCTAATAAAAATGCTGACCCCATAAAATACCCTACTTTATCAGACCATGAAGGGGGTACGTGTTCCAAAGTCATGCTCACTATAGAGTGAATGCAAAAAACAGCCAGCGATCCCAGCCCCAGGTAAAACAATCTACTACTAATACTCATCACAAATTTCTGCTTGTTTTCTGAGATGTGTTCTCAATATAGCCTACGGCTGCGGCTGAATTTACTGACGATCGATTTTTGGAGTCGCTATTGACACGCGCAGGTGTTAGAGTTTGAGGCAATTTGGGCGGATATTTCAATTCCCCGCAGCCACTATGTTCGGGATTGTGCGATTTTGGGCGATCGCGAATTATCGATGCAATCTTTAAGAAATCTTTAGCTTTTAGTTGGCGCGAGTCTAACAAAACTCAACTCGATCGAGTTTATAGATTTGTTAACTGTTAATTGTTGTTAAGAGCGAGCGGTGGCGCATTTTCTGCCAGGAAAGCTAGCTATACAAAACTTGTAAAAATTAGATATAATAGGCAAGGGCTGCTGTATATAATGTTATTAGAAGTTGCTCGATATCATTCGGTAACAGAGCAAAAAAATAAAACATGGGCAGAGTTACTGCAACAATCGCCGTCACCAACGAAGTAGACAAAATATTGGCAGACAGAGGGTTTATACCAACAGAGCAAATTCGCTCTCTCACTCTGGATAATGTCTTAGTCGATACAGGTGCAACTCGACTCTGTTTGCCTGAAGAAATTATCGCTCAGCTAGGTTTAAACCTAGTTGGAGAAATTGACCAAAAAGCGAGACACAAGCCCCTGGCTTTAAACATGGGGACAAGTCGGCAGCGGTTTCAACCGCCTTCTTTTCTTTCTTCAAATGAGTCATATTCTTAACATATAGCGGTTCTCACAAAAGTGAGGTATGCCCTATGCCCTATGCCCTATGCCCTATGCCCTATGCCCAGTCGTCCGCGAATCTTTCGCTCGAAAGGCTATATCTATTTATGTCAATGGTTGTTCTGATGCTAAAATAGTTTCATGAAACAAAGATACAAGTACCGCATATATCCAACTCCTCCGCAAGCTCACAATCTTGCCAAATTGTTTGGCTGCTGTCGTGTTGTATGGAATGATTCACTAGCATTATGTAATTCATCCGAAAAGCTACCAAGTAACGGAGATCTGCAAAAGACTTTTATTACTCAAGC
>NZ_JAUBVR010000177.1:0-1833 GCF_036705955.1 Microcoleus sp. A6-C6
AGAAGGAAGAAGGAAGAAGGAAGAAGGAAGAAGGAAGAAGGAAGAAGGAAGAAGGAAGAAGGAAGAAGGAAGAATGCGAATTTAGATTATGTCATTGCGAGGAACGAAGCAATCTCTCTTACCCTGGGATTGCTTCGTTCCTCGCAATGACACGTTTTCGGGTGCGTCAGGAAATATGCGATCGCCTAAATCGACAATAACGCCTGACGCACCCTACAAAGAAAGAGATTAACCTTTACCAATGATTAATTGTGGCTCAGGTTCTGGTGATGTTTCTTCTGGTGAAATGCCGAGAATTTCGCTGTACAAGTTGACGTATTTCTGGGCAGAAAGATCCCAGCTAAAGTTTTCTCTCATGCCGCGTTGTTGCAGTTCTTTCCACTTATCTTTGTAGCGGAAACCTTCCCATGTTCGGATCATACAGGTGAACAAGTCGAGGGGCTCGTAGCGATCGAAACAGTAACCGGTACCGGTATTATTAATTGGGTCGTTGTGGGAAACGGTATCGACTAAACCGCCTGTACGACGCACCATTGGGACGCAGCCGTAGCGGAGGGCGAGCATTTGGCTGATGCCGCAGGGCTCGAAACGGCTGGGCATCAGGAAGGTGTCGCAGCCTGCGTAAATGCGCCGGGAGAGGGCGTCGTTGTAGAGTAATTGGGTGGACATCCGACCGGGATAGCGGGCGGTCATTTGCCACAGTTGGGTTTCGTAGTAGCGATCGCCCGTTCCGAGTACAATAAACTGAGCGTCGGTATAGGCCATGAAGCGATCGAGCATTTGAATGATCAAATCCAACCCCTTCTGTTCTACCAGCCGCGTCACCATGCCGATTAAAAAGGCATTTTTATTCACTTCCAAACCGACTTCTTCTTGCAGCGCAATTTTGTTAGCTGGGCGCTTTTCTAGCGTATCAACACTAAATTGTTGGTGGAGGTACTTGTCAGTTGCTGGGTTGTAAGATTCTGTATCAATTCCGTTCAAAATTCCCGAAACCTTGCCGCCTAGAAAAGATAGCAAACCTTCCAAAGTTTCCCCGTAAGCTGGGGTTTTGATTTGTTCGGCGTAAGTGGGTGAAACTGTATTTACGCGATCGGCAAACTGTACTGCCGCAGCCATTGTATTGTGACCTTGCATATACCAGGGGCACCAAGTCATCTGATCCAAACGCCAGCGCCACGGCCCTTGATAAGCTAAATTGTGAATAGTAAAAACTGTGCTGATATCGGGGTCTTGCTTCATCCAAACAGGTATCATCCCCGTATGCCAGTCGTGACAGTGCATAATTTGTGGTTTCCAGTGATTCCAGGCAAATTCAGCAGCAGCATTGGCAAAGAAAGTGAACCTCCAATCTTCATCTACGCCGCCGTAAACGCGGCGCGGCAAGAAAGATGGATGTTGCAATAAGTATAAAGGTACATCGGTTCCCGCCAAAACACTTTCAAAGACGGAGAAGCTTTGGAACATGGCCGCCCCCTGGAAAACGGGTTTTTTGGGAACGTCCATTTTGTCGGGGACGAAGCCGTAGTAGGGCATGAAGATGCGGACATCGTGACCCATGCGGCGCAGAAATTTAGGCAAAGCGCCGACGACATCGCCCATACCGCCTACTTTGGCTAGGGGTGCTGCTTCGGCGGATACAAATAAAATGCGCATTATTTTTTTGTGTTCCTTGAGATACTTAGTCTAGATTAAGTTTAAATGGCGATCGGCACAATAGACCTCTTGCAAAAAAAATCTATGCTATAATAGACCTCGGTAGTGCCATGAAGGAAAGGATAGAGTAAACTTAAGCTACTATTAGAGAGAAGTGTTTGCCATTAGTGATATGAC
>NZ_JAUBVR010000118.1:0-12304 GCF_036705955.1 Microcoleus sp. A6-C6
TTCCCAAACCTTTGACTACGAATGCCATGAATTGTCGTCTGTCTGTCCCCTTGAGTTTTTTCGCTGTTGTGATGTAAAGAGATTTTAGGTACTCAGTCAGTTTCATGATAGATTTTAGAGAAATTAAGATAGGCTACACACTGAAATTATCTTTCGGTTATTATAGGATCATTTATTCTGTGGGACTCTCTTACGTATGGACACATTACTCACAAGTTAAGGTAAAAACATTATTGTCAATGAGTAACTTTACTCATTTTTTACCTGTTTAACCAATTAAAATATGACTCCATTTGTTCCTTTATTATTGAAAAAAAATTGTTCGGGACTTCTTTGAGTTCCAGGGAAAGGAGAAATAATTAGCCTGATATGAGGTTTTCGCCGTCGCTTAACAATCCCTAAATCTTGATTCTTCTCTTGGGCAAAATACTTAACTAGGTCAGAAGCTAATCCTTTTTGATAGGTAACCGAAAAATGATACATCCCCCGATAAATCATTTCTAATGAAATCCGTTCAATTGGTACTCCTAATTCATCCGCGACAGCATCTCCCAAGTCTACTAAAACTGCATAAAATAGCCAAGTAGCCCAGATTTGCAGCTTGATTCCATTTAATGAACCTGTCCATAAATAGCTGAGATTTAATAATTTTTTTACTGTACAAAATGCGTCTTCAATTCGCCAGCGTCTTTGATATAAATCTGCTACCACATAGGGGGGTAATATTTCTGGTTCTCGGACACTTGTTAGATAAGACCGCCAGGAACTCTTAGAGCGAATCTGTACTAATCTTATACTCAAAGCTGGTGTTTTTTTGTGCCTGCACCTATTTTAATTATCTGGTCTTTGACATCATAAGTATTGGTTAATACCCGCTCGACTTGATAGGATGCACCTTTCTTGATTCGAGTTATAAATCCAATTTCTTGGTCGATGAGTTTTTGCCAAAAAGCGAAGTGATAAAAGCCTCGATCCAATAACAGCAAGGTTTTTGGCTTAACTACTTTCAGTAAATCTTCCTCGAACATGGGTATCTGCTTGTTTGGGATTTGTCCAAAACCAAATTTCTTGGGGAAGATGAGTTACTAAATCTATAATTACTCCCATTTTTCCGGCTAATTGACCAATGGGCACGTCTGATAAACTTTGTAGTTTCTTAAATAATGCTAAAGAATGTTGAGCCATCAGCTATCCAGATGTTTTCAAAGTTTTTTAAAGCAAATTGTACGCTATCTGGAAGGGGCCTTGATTTTCTTGTCAACCATTGATGACGAAAATGAGGTAGTAATTCTTTAAATACATTTTCAAATAAAATTGCGGGAAAAGTTAAAAATCTTTGTGATAATGCTTGTTGACTAATTTTTTGCGGCTCACACCATAAAAATCCCTCTCTATTTAATACTCTGGTTAATTCTGTTACTCCTGCTACATTTCGCCATAAGAGGCTTAATATTGCTGCCATCATTAATGGTAATGTCAGAATTCTATCTCTTAAATTTAGTTGGCGATAAAAAGTTTTTTGGGCAGCCATTGCTGGAATTAATAAATCTTCCAGGTGATTCGCGATTGCTTCATTTTCTATTTGGGGACTATTTTTTTTCTTTGCATGGTCTCGGTTAATTCGTTTTTTACTACTCATAACGGGTTCAACTATGACTCAAATGCTTGCCAGATAGATATTTCAGCCTATTTTACCTTTTTTTTGTCTACCCCCTTGACAATTTGCACTTTTTCTTGACTTGTCACAAATGGTATGGACATGACAGGTAATTATAAGTCATTAGTCAAAAAACTTTGCCCAAATGCTGATGTAACAGTAGATAGATTTCATGTAACAAAAATGATTCATGAGGAATTAAATTAGGCGAGAATTGAGCAAAAAAAGGCAGCATCATCGCTAAAAGCGAAAGAAAGAGCAAAATTATTGGATAGTTTAAAAGGAAGTAAATATACATTGTTAAAAGCAGAAAGTGACTTATCTAGCGAACAAGAAATAAAATTAAAACAAGTAAAAGATGCTTCACAAAGAGTAGGAGCTATGCACACTTTAAAAGAAGAGCTTCACTCTTTATTTGAAAATAATAATTTTGCTAACGGGATATTAGAATTAACAGATTGGTTAAAAAAGGCACAACCATACTATAAAAAGAGTGTAGAAACAATCAAAAGATGGTTTGGAGAGATTGTGGGGTATTTTGAAGAAAGAACAACTAATGGGATAGTAGAGGGAATTAATACTAAATTAAAGCTATTAAAAAGGTGTGGCTTTGGATTTAGAAATTTAAGAAGTTTTGAAATACGGGCATTACTTTTTTGGCATTTTCCTGAAAAATTAGCACAATAAGTACGGAAGAGCCGGTTTTTAGACGATTTATTTATTGATCAATAGTTTTAGTTTATTGATAAGAGTTAACGAAAAATCAAGGATTTAAAAAATAAATTTCCATGACTTTCCGTCATTTGATTTCCAACTCGACTTGTGTGTACACGGTAGGTCTAAAGCCAGGGGCCCGGCGGGCTTGTCTTTCGGTCAGAAACTTTTTTTTGCCACTCCAAAACTTTTCAAGGTGTGGTTTGTCCAGATTTATTGGGTTTTGGGTAAGTTTTTCAGAGCGGATCTAAAATTCCCGTAAAGTTCCACCCCCTTTCGCAAAACCCTTCCTAAGATAGAAGTTAGGGACGATCGACCTAAAAGCCGATTCAGGAGCAAGTGTGAAGCACCTGAAAAATCCCAAACGAGCGAGCCACAAGACAGGGAGGACATCAAAATCATGGTAAACGCGCCAACAGGGGAAACCCGTATCGGCCAGACCGAACAGGTACAATCCTTAGACCGCGATTGCACAACTCTATCCCGTCACGTACTCCAGCAACTCAAGAGCTTTTCAGCAGATGCTCAGGATCTCAGCGCTCTGATGAATCGCGTCGGGTTGGCTGCTAAGCTGATCGCGCGCCGACTCAGCAGAGCCGGGTTAATGGCAGATACTTTAGGGTTTACAGGGGCTGTGAACGTGCAGGGAGAATCCGTCAAAAAGATGGATGTCTATGCTAATGAAGTGTTTATCTCGGTATTCCAGCAAAGCGGACTTGTCTGTCGCTTGGCTTCCGAGGAAATGGAAAAACCCTATTACATTCCTGAAAACTGTCCGATCGGACGCTACAGTCTGCTCTACGACCCCATAGATGGTTCTTCCAATCTTGACATCAATCTCGATGTCGGCTCAATATTCAGCATCCGCAAGCAAGAGGGGGACGATGCAGACGGTTCTGCCTCCGACTTGCTGCAACACGGACACAAACAAATCGGCGCCGGCTACGTACTCTACGGCCCCAGTACCATACTGGTTTATTCGATCGGGCAGGGCGTTCATTCCTTTACCCTCGACCCCAGTTTGGGCGAGTTTATTCTAGCCACCGAAAATATACAAGTTCCCTCACGCGGCCCGATTTACAGCGTTAATGAAGGCAACTTCTGGCAGTGGAAGGAATCTTTGAGGGACTACATTCGCTACGTGCACCGCAGCGAAGGTTATACCGCCCGCTACGGCGGGGCTTTGGTGGGAGATTTCCACCGGATTTTATTCCAGGGAGGCGTGTTTTTGTACCCCGGAACGGTGAAACAACCCGAAGGCAAATTGCGTTTGCTCTACGAATCGGCTCCTTTGGCGTTTTTGATCGAGCAAGCCGGCGGGCGCGCCAGTACCGGCACTCAAGACATCTTAGACGTAGTGCCGACCAAACTGCACGAGCGATCGCCCTTGATTATCGGCAGTAAAGAAAATGTCGCGATGGTCGAGTCTTTTATTCAAGATCGATCGCGCAATTCTCGCACAGTCGAATCATAGACTTGCATTGCTTTCAGTCGCCGGATCGTCCAATTATCTGCGTTTATCTGTGTTTAAGTAATCGCACAGAATTAATTACATACAGCTTCTTTACGGAGGAAGGCTTGTAGCCAAAATTTTGTGTAATTAATTGTGTTCCACTACTTATCTGCCTTTAATCTGCGGTTGTCTCAATCAAATATCAAATAGTAGGAGCGAAAGTAATGACGAAAACAACAACGAATCACCTGTTAGAAATCAAAGAAATTGGCCAAAGTATCTGGATGGACAATTTGACTCGCGATCTGATCGAGTCCGGCGAACTCAAACAGATGATTGAAAGTCGGGGACTGCGCGGGATTACATCTAATCCGGCGATTTTCGAGAAAGCGATCGCGGGTAATGTAATTTACGACGCGGATATCGAAGCGGGCATCCGGGCGGGCAAATCTGTGATGGAGATTTACGAATCTCTGGTATTTGAAGATATCCGCAACGCTTGCGACATCTTCGCCCCAGTTTACGCAGAGTCGAAGGGTTTGGACGGTTACATCAGTATTGAAGTGCCACCGACGATCGCCAATGACACAAAAAGCACGATTAGCGAAGCCATGCGCTATTACAAAGCCCTCGGCAAACAAAACGTGATGATTAAGATTCCCGGAACCGCTGAAGGGTTGCCGGCAGTCGAGCGAGTCATCAGTGAAGGGATTAACGTTAACGTGACTTTGCTGTTCTCGGTTGACAGCTACGTCGAAACCTTCTGGGCTTACATTCGCGGTTTGGAAGCGCGGGCGGCTCAAGGTTTGGATGTGAGCAATGTTGCTTCTGTTGCCAGTTTCTTCTTGAGCCGGATCGACAGTAACATTGATGGCAAGATTGACGAGAAACTCAAAAACGTTACCGATATTTCCACCAAAGCCAAACTGGAAGCGGTGAAGGGGAAAGTGGCGATCGCCAATGCGAAGGTAGCTTACCAGAAGTATAAAGAGATCGTCGCGAGCGATCGTTGGCAAGCTTTAGCTGCCAAAGGAGCCAAAGTCCAGCGCTTGCTGTGGGCTTCCACTAGCACCAAAAACCCCAACTACAGCGATGTGATGTATGTGGATGAATTAATCGGCCCCGACACCGTTAACACTTTGCCACCGAACACTGTGGAAGCTTGTTTCGATCACTGCGATGTCGCGCCCAGGATTGAGCAAAATGTTGAAGAAGCTTACACCCTGCTCGAAAGTCTCAAAGATCCCGACATCGACATCAACTTGGACGGAGTGATGGCAGACTTGCTCTTAGACGGGATCGAGAAATTTGTCAGCCCCTTCCAATCCCTGATGGATTCCTTGGAAGAGAAAGTGCAAAAGTTGTCACCAGTTGCCTAGAGACATATCTGTATCCTTAAAGGCAGAAGCGTTTAGGAGTCGGAACGGATAATTGCTTTGACCCTGGAGTGTTGAGCTTTCCATCCGGAATCTCAAAAAAAATGACACCAATTGGTGACAAAAATCCTAGAGAGGAAAATCCAGGACGATCTTGACCCTGGAGTGTTGAGCTTTCAATCCGGAATCTCGAAAAAAATGACACCAATTGGTGACAAAAATCCTAGAGAGGAAAATCCAGGACGATCTTGACCCTGGAGTGTTGAGCTTTCAATCCGGAATCTCGAAAAAAATGACACCAATTGGTGACAAAAATCCTAGAGAGGAAAATATATCCCCTCCTCTAGGAAGACTGCTGCTAGAAGCTTTGACTCGAATCTTCCATCTCCTACCAATGAGGAATTGCTATGCAGACTACCAATACCTTACAAAATAGCGAGTATGCCACCGCCCAACTTGATGTCAGTGAACGAGCCCGGCTTCAAGAACTGGAATCAATCGTGGATCATGGCTTACAGACATTTTATGAAGTTGGCAAAGCCCTTGATGAGATTCGCGAACAGAAACTCTACAGGGAAACTTATAAAAGTTTTGAGACTTATTGTCGCGATAAATGGGGCATAGCAAGACAGACGGCTCATCGATTTATTGCAGCAGCGCAGGTTATCGAAAATTTGACACCAATGGGTGTCAAAATCCCAACAAAGGAAAATCAAGTCCGTCCTCTAGCAGGACTTTCGCCAGAGCTACAACTGGAAATTTGGCAAGAGGCTCTGGAGTTATCGCTTAACGGGATGCCCACTGGTGCAGCCGTTCAGCGTTTGGTGGAACAGCGATTTCCATCTCTAGGAAGCGATCGAACTCCCAAGGATAGTGCTTCAGAATTGGAGAAATTGCGATCGGACAATCAGCACCTCAGACAGCAAATCAGAGATCAAAACAAAGAAAGGGATCGGCGCGCTGCTGCGGTGGCTTTGGAGTTGGAGCAATTGCGAGCCGAAAACAGGCAGCTAAAAGCTGAACTACGACAACGGGATAAAGATTGGGAAGTTCGACTGGCTGCTGAGAGAATAAAAATCCGGGCGGAAGTTAGGGCTGAAATGAAAGCTGAATATGAAGGGCAGATTAACTCTCTGACTCAGCAATTAGCAGAAATGACGGCGAACTATCACGCGGTATTGGCAAGATTAACAGCACTAGAAGCAAAAGGAAAATAAATGGTAGCGATACTTGAAAATCCACTGCGGGTCGGTTTGCGAAAAGAACGGGTGCCAGAACCACAAATTCTGGTAATCTTCGGAGCTTCTGGGGATCTCACCCAGCGCAAACTGGTACCAGCAATTTATCAGATGAAGCGCGATCGACGCTTGCCACCGGAAACTACCGTCGTGGGAGTAGCCCGCCGCCCTTGGAGTCACGATTACTTCCGCGAGCAAATGCGCGAAGGCATTGAAGAATTTGGTGGCGGTATTGGCGATGAGGAATTGTGGCAAGATTTCGCTAAAGGTTTGTACTACTGTCCGGGCGACATTGACAACCCCGAAAGCTATCAAAAACTCAAAACTTTCTTAGCGGAACTCGACGAAGAAAGGAAAACTCGCGGCAATCATATATTTTATCTGTCGGTTTCCCCGAACTTTTTCCCAGAAGCAATTCGACAACTGGGGGAGGCTCAAATGCTGGCCGATCCAGTAAAACACCGCTTGGTAATTGAAAAACCCTTCGGCCGCGACTTGAGTTCGGCAAAAGCTCTCAACCGTGTGGTGCAGAAGGTTTGCCAAGAACAGCAAGTTTACCGGATCGACCACTATTTGGGTAAAGAAACGGTTCAGAATTTAATGGTGTTCCGGTTTGCCAACGCGATTTTTGAACCCCTGTGGAACCGGCAATTTGTCGATCACGTACAAATTACCGTTGCAGAAACAGTGGGCGTAGAAGACCGGGCGGGTTACTACGAATCCTCTGGGGCGTTGCGGGATATGCTGCAAAACCACTTGATGCAGATTTTCTGTTTGACGGCGATGGAACCGCCGAATTCCCTCGACGCTGACAGCATCCGCACCGAAAAAATGAAGGTTCTGCAAGCAACTCGCTTGGCAGATTTGAATAACTTGGAGTTTTCCGCGATTCGCGGTCAATATTCCGCAGGGTGGATGAAGGGCAAACCAGTTCCCGGTTATCACGAAGAACCGGGGGTTGCTCCCAATTCGACAACGCCGACTTTTGTGGCGATGAAGTTTATGATTGACAACTGGCGCTGGCAGGGAGTGCCTTTCTACCTGCGTACCGGTAAGCGGTTGCCGAAAAAAGTTAGCGAAATTGCGATTCAGTTTCGGGAAGTGCCACTGTTAATTTTTCAGTCTGCCGCCCAACAAACTGCTCCTAACGTTTTGACGATGCGGGTGCATCCCAACGAGGGAATTTCGCTGAGGTTTGAGGCGAAAATGCCGGGGCCGGATTTGCGGACGCGGACGGTGGATATGGATTTCAGTTACGGTGCTTCGTTTGGGGTGACATCTTCGGATGCTTACGATCGCCTTTTGATTGATTGTATGCTGGGCGACCAAACTTTGTTTACTCGTTCTGATGAAGTAGAAGAAGCTTGGCGGGTGGTAACTCCGGCGCTGATGGCTTGGGAATCGTCCAACGATCAAGGTTTGGTGCCTAAATACGAAGCGGGTACTTGGGAACCGACGGAGGCAGAACTGCTAATTAACAGAGACGGCCGCAAGTGGCGACGACTTTAAGAGTCAGTTGTCATTTGTTAGTTGTTAGTTGTTAGTTGTTAGTTGTTGGTTGTTGGTTGTTAGTTGTTGGTTGTTGGTTATTATTTGTTGGTTGTTGGTTATTATTTGTTAGTTTTTTGTAATCAATAACCAATAACTAATGACTAATTACCACCCTTCGGCTTCGCGACCGGGCAAGATGACTAATGACTAATAACTAATAACCAATGACCACCCTTCGACTTCGCGAGCGGACAATATGACCAATAACCAATAACCAATAACCAATAACCAATAACCAATAACCAATAACCAACAACCAACAACCAATAACCAATAACCAATGACCAATGACCAATGACTAATGACCAATGACCAATGACCAATGACCAATGACCAATGACTAATAAGAAAGGAGACAAAATTTATGACGATGACACCGATGAAAGCTCCGCCTTTGGTTTCGCTGCAAAATCCTAAAGATGTGTCGATCGACCAAATAGAGGCAGAACTGAGTCAAATCTGGGAAAGTTACAAAGAAGCTGGGTCAAAGGGCGATTTTCCGATCGCGACTAGGGCAACAACTTTTACTTTTGTAGTCTACGAACCGGAAGAAACTCAGCATTTATTAGCGGATCTAGGATTTTACGAAGGGCCGATTGACGGTATTAGCGGGCCGATGACGGCATCTAGCATCAGGGCGGCTCAAAAATCTTACGGAATGCCGAGAACTGGCAAGCCTAGCGCTGAATTGCTGGCGACTTTGCGGGAAGAAGTGGCTCACAAAAATGCCAAGGGAGAGCTTTTGGGTTCGACTGGCTTGGGTTCGGCGGGTTCGGGGGTTGCGGACGCGATCGTAGCTGCGAATCCCTGCCGGATTATTGCTCTGTGTCCGACGGCGGGGGAAGACACGGGCGTGCAGGCTCAAGTGGCTGCTTATTGTCCGGTTCACAAGCGCGACAGCGGCAATCTGATCTGCTGCGAGTATATTACGCTCCGGGGTACGGAAGCTGCTCTGGAACGGGTGAGCGCGATCGTGACGGCGCTGACGATCTCGGATTTGCCGACACTGCTGTGGTGGAAGGCTCATCCCGATGCTGATCGAGGTTTGTTCCAGCGGCTGGCGGAAACTAGCAGTTCTGTGATTATCGACTCTAGCAGCTTTGCTGAGGAGGAGGCGGAGTTGCTGTTGATGCAAAGTCTGATCGAGGAAGGAATTCCGATCGCCGATCTAAATTGGCGCAGGCTGGCGGCGTGGCAGGAATTGGCTGCGGAGGCTTTCGATCCGCCGGAACGTCGGGCCGCCATTCAAGAGATCGATCGAGTGACGATAGATTACGAAAAGGGCAATTCTAGTCAAGCACTGATGTATTTGGGCTGGCTGGCGAGCAGGCTTGGGTGGCGTCCGGTTGCTTTCAAACAAGAAGAGGGCGATTATCAAATCAAGCGAATTAAATTTGCCGGTGCCGACGAACGGGTTGTAGAAGCTGAGTTAGCAGCGATTCCCACTGCTGATACAGGCGATGTCCCCGGCGATTTGATTGCTCTGCGTTTGAATTCTACAAACGAGAATGCTGACTGCGGTACGGTTCTGTGTTCGGAAACCGGGGGCTGTATGCGGATGGAAACGAAAGGTGGTGCTCAGACCGCTCGATTTAACCAGGTGACTCCTCTGTTTGACCAGGTGACGGAACAGTTGCTCGGCCAGCACTTGAAGAGTTGGGGCCGGGATGTGCTTTATCAGGAAAGTTTGGCGGTGACGGCCCGGATGCTGAAGTTGGCTAAGCGGTAAAGAGAAGTTCGGCAACGGATTTTGTAGCGGATGTAACGGATAGAATAAGGAAGAAGGAATTGAGTTAATATTCAGTGGGGCAGGCAATGTCTGCTCTACTTTATATTCTTCTTTCTTTATTCGTGTTCTTCGTGTCTTCGCGGTTCGTTAAGGCATTATTTAATAGATTAGAGAGCTATACTCATAACTTTATCAACTATCTGTTTTCAGTATTTATTGTAACTAAGTAGAATTATGAGTTTAGTAATTGCTGGCGAACGCAGCGGTGCGGGAAAGACTACTGTTACGATCGCCCTTTTAGCTTATTTAATCCGCCGTGGCTTGAATGTGCAATCTTTTAAGGTGGGCCCGGACTACATCGATCCGATGTTTCATGCTTTTGTGACTGGCCGCCCTTGTCGAAATTTAGACCCGGTTTTAACGTCTGAATCTTATGTGAAAAAGTGTTTTTACCGCCATATTCAAGATGTCGATTGTGCCTTGGTTGAAGGGGTAATGGGTTTATTTGATGGGGTGTCTCGAAAGAAGGGTTCGGCAACGGATTCTGTAACGGATTTAACGGATGTAACGGATGTCAGGAAGACAGATGTCAGAAACACAGAAGTAGAAGCAGAAGCAGAACAAAATTATTCTATTTCTTTTGCTTCTACGGCTCATGTTGCTTGTTTGCTGAATTTGCCGGTATTGTTTGTGATAGATTGCAGCAGACTTTCTGGTTCTGTGGCTGCGATCGCCCACGGTTTTCGTTCTTTTAACCCAAATCTTAATTTCGCTGGTTTGGTGTTGAATCGGGTGGCTAGCGATCGACATTTGGAGTTGCTTACAGATGCTCTAAAACCGCTCAATTTACCTATTTTGGGCGTTTTGCGTAGGGATGAGGCTGTTACTATTCCCGATCGACATTTGGGTTTGATTCCTGCTGAGGAGTTGCCGAATCTTCGGGCTGCGATCGATAAGTTGGCGGATTTGGCTGCTGTTAGTTTTGATTGGGAGCAACTTTTGCCTTTGTTGGCTGCGACTCCTATCGGGGGGGGTGAGGGGTCTGAGCAACTTTCGGGTAGATACAGTCTCCCTTACGATATTATAACTAAAAAAGATGATGTTGTCAACTCTTTGGGAAAACAATTTGGAGTGAGGATTGCAGTTGCGCGCGATCGGGCTTTTAATTTTTACTATCAGGATAATCTTGATTTATTGGCAGAATTGGGCGCCGAATTGGTCTTTTGGAGTCCCCTTGATGACTCGGTTTTTCCTGACAATGTGCAAGGGTTGTATTTTGGTGGCGGTTTTCCCGAAGTGTTTGCTCAGGAATTGAGCAATAATGTGTTAATTCGGGATGCTGTCAGAAGTGCGATTTGTGCGGGAATGCCGACTTATGCGGAGTGTGGCGGTTTGATGTATTTGTGCGATTCTATTGTAGGCTTCGATGGGAATTCTTGGCAAGGGGTGGGTGTTTTGCCTGCTGCTGCTGCGATGGGAAAGCGGTTGACGCTTGGATACCGCGAGGCTGTGGCGGTGAGGGATAGTTCGGTGTTAACTGCTCTTGATGAGGTTTGGGGACATGAGTTTCATCGATCGCACTTAACTGTAGAACCGACTAATCCAGTTTATCACAGTTGGAGGTACGGCAAGCGGGGGGAGGTTGATGCGGTTGCTGAGGGTTGGGGGGTTTATCAAGTTCATGCTTCTTATTTGCATTTGCATTGGGGGGCGAGGCCTGATATTCCGGCTCGGTTTTTGCAGCGGTGTGCTGAGTTTGATTGTAATGCTATTTTGGGCGAGAAGGTGAATTAGATTTTTTTTTACCACAGAGGGCGCAGAGGGCGCAGAGAGGGGAGATACAGGAGTATTTGTATTATGCTTTTGATGAGATTTTGGGATTTATGAGTACATTAGTTTCGGTTAAGCAATTGCTGGCACAATTGATCACATCGGAGAATTTTCGGAGTTATGGTCAAGTTATTTCTGCGAGTTTTGATGGTAAGTTTTTTGATGATGAGGATGCTCGGTTAAATTTAAGCAATGGTATGCCTAGATTTTACATTATGCGGTTGCATGAGAACGGTCGCAAGTTTGGTAAAATTACTCGGCACGTTGAATGTACTCAGTGTTTGGGGGCCCTGGATGGGAAGAGTTGGTTGATGGCGGTTGCACCTCCTGGGGATAGGGATAAACCGAGTTTGGAGGATATTGTTGCTTTTCGGATTCCGGGTAGTTGTTTTATTAAGTTAGATGTGGGAACTTGGCACGCTGGGCCTTATTTTGATGCGGATTTTGTGGATTTTTATAATCTGGAATTGAGCGATACTAATGTGGTCGATCATTTTACCTTTGATTTTGTGAAGAATCACAATCTGGAATTTGAGATTGTCTGAATCCTAAAACAGCACCTAAAAATCTTTAGGTAATCAAGTTATGAAAATTCGTTGCATTGCTAAGACGGGTGAATCTCTCCCTGAAAATTATATAGATCCGCCACGCGGCTACACTAGAAAAGTTGAGTTAGCACTAACTAGACCTCTTGCAAAATAATTTTATGATATAATGGAAAGTTTTGCTTTACTGGATTGAATCCAAAGTCTTAAC
>NZ_JAUBVR010000119.1:0-11689 GCF_036705955.1 Microcoleus sp. A6-C6
AAGGCGGTTGAAACCGCTGCCGACTTATCCCCATGTCTAAAGCCAGGGGCTTGCATCTCGCTTTTCGGTCAAATTCTCTGGCTTTGGGCCCTGGGAGGACGATTTTCCCGATCGCTCCATCGCAGTCTACTGAGAAAGTGGCGAAGGGTGAAGAGTGGCGCAGCAATTTCGCGCGATCGAAACAAATCGATCTACAGTATTTAAATTGTCTATTTTAATTCCCTATTCCTTGTTATTGTCCCCCATCCCCTTCTCCCCCTCGAACATCACAGACATTTTTTTGGTGCAGCTAATTCCTCTGGTGGTGGCTGCGCGATGTTTCTGCCGCCGCGCCGATTAAGTGTGGTTTTAGCTCAAACCGGTTCTACGAACAGGTGAAATTTCCTTGATTTTTTACCGAATTGCCTTCCCCGGACTGCGCTCTGTGCAAGTTATAGCAGATGTTGAAGGAAGAAGTCAGAAAAAGGAAGAAGGAAGAAGGAAGAAGGAAGAAGGAAGAAGGCTATAACGGCTGCGCGAGCGGGTAAAAAGAAGTCAGAAGAAGGAAGAAGGAAGAAGGAAGAAGGAAGAAGGAAGAAGGAAGAAGGCTATAACGGCTGCGCGAGCGGGTAAAAAAAAGTCAGAAGTCATAAGTCAGAAGCAATCGACTCCATCGGGAAAGGGCCATTAAGAATGTCCTAACCCTGATGGATGGATGCTATATATAGCCTTTCTCAGAAAGATCAGGTACGCGAACGGCATAGGGCTATGGGCATAGGGCTATGGGCATAGGGCTATGGCTATCCTCACTTTTTTGAGAACCGCTATATATGCCGAAACCTTAATAGAAGATTGCTCTTGGGTATTTGGCGTTTTGAGCGGATTAGCCGCCCGAAAAACAGGGTTTACAAGTAGCTGGCAGTGGCATCAAGAACAAGTGCTAGCTCGCCTTGTTGAGGTAAAATTTAATCCCGCGCCAGTAATTGCTGGCGGCAGATTTGCCTGTGCCGCGCTCTAGGTATTTTCATTCATGGCTGTCTTGCTTTTTACCTTGACCGCAGACAGGATCGGGATTGGTGAATGTTGGGAACAGACTTTACAGTAAAAAAGTAAAGCATTTAATTTGCGACAATAATTTCCCGCGCGATCGCGCTGTGAGGCTGACGCAAGCATCACCAGCGAGCAGCAAATAGATCGTCCTTCGAGCATCCTTACTTGCACCCCCGGTCTTGAGACCGCAGAAATTTATCCAGAATCTTAATATTCAGAATAATTAGTATTGACAGTGAAACAAAGTTCATCTAATGTGTTGTAATTGATATAAGTAAATTCCAATAAGCGAGGTACGGTCAATGGCAGAAACAGCTACAGCACCCTTAACAGGAAAAGGTCTGCTTCAAAAAATCAAAGGCAGCGATTTGCCGCGCAGAGAACTTGCAAAGCTTTGCGGCTACTTCACCGTCAGCAAGAGTGGAGAAACACGGATTAACCTGGCTGAGTTTTACGATGCAGTGTTAGCTGCTAAGGGCATTGAGCTAGAGAAGTCCAAAGCAGACGGACGCGGACGAGAAGCGAGTTATCGCGCTAGCGTTCACAAGAATGGCTCGATCGTGATCGGGGCAAATTATACCCAAGAAATGGGATTAAAGCCTGGTGACGAGTTTGAAATTAAACTCGGATACAAGCACATTCGCTTGATTCAGATCGATGCGGACAGACCGGATGTGGTAGTGGAAGAAGAGGAGGATACAGAAGAATAGAGGCGATCGCGATGCAGTTGGCCGATAGCAAGGCTACTGGATTTGGCATTCGCTACATGAGTATTTGCGTGCTACCCTTCGATTTAACTGATGAGCTGTCTTGACTATTTCTATTTTCTCTTGTCCCGCAAAGACTACAGTGCCTCTGAACTGCAAAAAAAGGGGCAAGAGAAAGGTTTTGGCAATGAGGAAATATTGGAGGCGATCGCGCAAATTCAAGACCGGGGCTATCAGTCTGACACTCGCTTGGTGGCAAACTCGATCGCCTCTGCTACAGGCAAATATGGGAAGTCGGCAATCAAGCGTAAGTGCCTGCAAAAAGGAATTGCCAGCGATTTGTTCGAGCAAGTCTGGGAAGAAGAAATTGCCGAAAATCTGGACTCGGTAGCCGCAAAACTCGCCGAATTAAAAGCCAAAGTGATGCGGAAATACAAGATCGATACTTGGGTTAAAGTAGATCCGAAAACCAAGGGCAAAGTCTTGAATTACCTGCAATACAGGGGCTTTAATGGCTTTGAAATGTGGCGGCAGTGGCAAACAGAAGAAAATGATGAGTAAATTTTATGACCTCACCAATTTGCGCGGTTCCTAGATAGGCAAGCACAACTGGGAGCTTCTCAGTTTTGAATTTACAGGGAGTGCGAGCGCGATGGTAGCTATACGTATATATATAGCGATCGTCCCGCTCGCACTCCTAGAAAAGATTTTTTACTCTCCGAAAGAGATCCTCCCACACAACTGTACTGCTGTCCTGGGGGCTAAATTGTGAGTTCTGAGTTTTTGGTAAGTGTAGATCTATCCTCAGACTTGCATCAAGAAGATTCGTACATCTGCCGGTGTCGAGCTAAAAGCTGGAGATATTTCTCGTTAGTTTTGGCCTGCATCCATTTCTCTTGAAAAATGGCGGCCGATTCTGCTTTCACCGGATCTGCTTCTAGCGGTAAAATATCTTTTCTAGCTGCGGTTTGCTCTGCAACAGACTCCATTTTCTGAGGGTTGTGCTTGTATTTTCTACCGCTTTTGTGGTTGGCGTAGCGGCGCGATCGAGTATACCCCATTTGCAAGAACTTGCGCGCCATGTCCGCTCCCACAAAATTTTCGCGATCGAGATACTCTAAAAATAACGAGTAAATTTTGCTGCTGGACTCCCTGGCAATTTCAGGAGTCTTAAATCTCCAGAAAGGTAGAATTTCTCCTTTGTAGGGTTCCACCAACAGCACTCCCTGTTCTCCTTTCCCCACGCAATAAAGTTCTGGATGCTGTCGAAAGTCGATGCTCTTAAAATCCGCATGGTAGTCGAACTGCTTCATGGGGCGTTTTTTGTCGTATCTGGGATTATAGAAGCCCGTGGTTTACTTTCGTCTGGTTTGGTATAAACCCAGGCCCAAGCAATCAAAACGGCTTGAAAAGGCAGCCTGAACCAATACACTAATGGGTTGTCGGGAATCCCTTCTATGGGTATGCTGTTGACGGCTTGATTGATATTAGCCGGAAACACGGCAATAAATAAGGCAATTAATCCCCACGCGGCAGCTCTGCTAACTGGCGGAACTAACAGCCCAATCCCGCCCAAAATCTCGAAAAAACCGCTGATATAGACCAATGCTTCCGGGTAAGGAAGCTGGGGCGGCATGATTCTGATAAAAGGTGCGGGCACTGCAAAGTGCAGCACGCCTACGGTACTGATAGCTACTGCGAGGATGACTCGCCAAATTTCTTTTTGAGCTTTCATGGGAAATCGGTAATTAATAATTGTTAACTTGCTGCGAAAACGCTTGCCAAAATTCGCGATATGCGATCGCAATGACAAGAAAACTGATGGACAAAAGTTCACGACTTCCGGGTTTTTCTAGTCTTCCAGTGGCTGTAAGGATATTTTGGATAACAACCAGGTTTTTGGGTAAGTCGGAGACAAGCTTTTCGGGCCCGAAACTTGAGGAAGCGGGGCTCGAATCGAAGGCCTCCAGGTGATTGCCGACAACAGATAGCGCGTGTTTTGATAGGACGATTTTAATGTCTAGTTGCCTGCTGCTGCCTCTGTCTTCAGGTAGTAAAATTGACGTTGGTTCGGGTTCGGGTTCACTGAGTGCGCCAAACCAGGAGGGGATTTTCTCGATCGACAAATCCGCAGTAGCTTAACATTACATAAATTCTTTAGTTCGCGATCGGACTCGCTTGGTCAGAAACCGGGTTTTGAACCCAAATATTTGGTTCAAATCCTGAAACTCCCGAAAAAACCCGGTTTCTTTAGTCCCCTAGCGTTATTCCTATCTTTGAGGGCATTGATGAGTGCGATTGCTGCTAAATTTGACACCAGTTTCAACACTGAAGGCAATTGTAGCCTCGCGCTCAAAACCCTTATTTGATACGTCATTCCCAATTCCCAAATCTCAAATCTCAAATTGTATGACTTGCAGGCGATCGCACCTTAATTTGATTTATTAATGTGAGGGATTTGTCAAGGACTTTTAGAATTATTTAATATTTAAGTTTTGAGAATTATTTGGTAGAGGCAATTGGGGAACGCTCTCTAATGAAAATTACTGTTTAAATTTTGTGTTCTGTCAACTTCCCAGAGATGTTAGAATGGGTCAAGTGAACGAAATTGCTAAAAAGTCGTAAAGCGTAGCTATCCCGTAGGGAATTGCCCGATCAACTAGCAAATCTTCCTGCTTAAATTAAAAATTGTCACTCAAGGGCAGGAACTTTTTAGCCACCACATTATTCAAAAAGATTGAGCCTCCCAGCGCTGTGTCATTTTTATTTACACGCAAGCAATCACCGACGACCATGAACACCTTAACCAACACCTCTAAATTTCGCCTAAACCGGATGCTGCGGCAATCGCTGTTCGCAGGCATTATTTCCGCAGCAGCTTTGGCTAGCGGATGGGCCCCTGACTTGTACGCAAAATCCCCAAGCCTTGTTTTCGGAGCGGCCGCCCAAGCTCAAGACATTAGCAACGAGGAAATTACTAGCTACGCTCGCTCTGTATTACTCATAGAACCCAGACGGGTGGAAGCTATGAAAGAAATTAAAGGAATGGCTGGTGGCTCGGTTCCCAGAATAGTCTGCAACGAAACTCAGGAAGTTAATAGGCTGTCTGGAAATCTTCGTGGCATCGCGGTAAATTATTGCCAACAAGCTAAAAAAGTTGTCGAAACCAATGGTTTGACAGTGAGTCGCTTCAACCAGCTCACTTTGCTCCAGCAACGCGATCCGTTAGTCAAACAGCGAATTCAAGCTGAGCTTTTGCGGCTGCAACAAGCGGGCAATCAATAAAATCGAGGGTTTGAGTCTTTCTTCCTCTCCCGTTCTATTGTTTGAGTTACTGGACGGTATGCAGTCATTTTTGAAAAAATGGCGATCGCCTGTAATAAATTGCTTGACAAAACGAGCAAAACATGGTATGTAAGGACGGGAGCGGTTCAGAGAGATCACAATTTTGTAACTCGCTGTCAGTCGCAATTAGAGTTAAAAAAGATATTCCTCAAAAACTAGATGTGAAGTGAATTCCTTTGAGGAATAGAATAGACAAATGCTAACTTTCACAAAACATTTGCCTGCAAATCCCGATGCTGCTGTCAGCTTTACTTTACCGATGACAGCGGACGATCGCACTCGCAGCCGCCACCAATTCCAGACAGAAGGTGGGGAAAAACTGCACCTGAGTTTGCCCAGAGGTACGGTGTTGCGCGATCGAGATTTATTGCAGTCGGAAGACGGTAGCTGCTTGGTATTGGTGACAGCAAAACCTGAATCGGTGCTGACGGTACGCGCTTCAAGTCCACTGCTACTGATGCGGGCTGCGTATCATTTAGGCAACCGCCACGTAGCTTTAGAAGTTACTGATAATTATTTAAGGTTTTCTTCCGATGCTGTTTTGCAGGGAATGCTGGAAAAAATGGGTTTGGAGGTAATAGCAGAAGTTGTGCCATTTCAGCCAGAAACTGGGGCTTACGGACACAACCATTAGGAATTGGGAATGGGGAATTGGGCATTGGGAATGGGGAATGGGGAATTGGGCATTGAAACCAACAAATAACAAATAACAAATAACAACAGTCAACAGTCAACAGTGAACAATCAACTTTTATGTTTGTTGCAGTTAGCTTTTGCACCTGTGGGAGCTTATAGTTATTCTGAGGGAATTGAGAGTCTGGTAGAAGCGGGTGCGATCGACAGCGAGATTAGTTTGAGGAATTGGTTAGAAAATTCGCTGAAATTCGGGGCGGTGCGAGTAGAAGCTGCTGTGGCGATACGGGCTTTGAGGGCTGCCCAGATTGGGGATTTGAGGGCTTTGAGTTATTGGAATGCTTGGGCGACTGCTGCTAAGGAAAGTGAAGAGTTGCGCTTGCAAAGTTGGCAAATGGGACGGACTTTGACCCGGTTATTGCTGGATTTGCGTGAAGCGAAGCTATCCCGCAGGGAATCGCCCGTTGTTTCTGGATTAACAACAATTGTAAAAGATTTGGTGGAAGTTGGCGGCAATCCGTGCAATTTTGCGATCGGCTTTGGGATAGCGGCGGCCTGTTGGCAGATTGAAGAGGAAGCGGCCGTGGTAGGATATTTGTATAGTTGGGCTGCAAATTTGGCGGGTGCGGGCGTGAAATTGATTCCCCTCGGTCAAACTGCGGGCCAGCAGTTGTTGTTAGATTTACAGTTTCAAATTAACTCTACGGCGCGAGAAGTTTTACAATTAGAAGATGATGATCTTGCTAGTTGTAGTTGGGGATTGGGACTGGCTAGCATGGCGCACGAAACTCAGTACACTCGGTTGTTTCGGAGTTGAAAATTGGAAGGAAGAAGCAAGAAGCAAGAAGCAAGAAGCAAGAAGCAAGAAGGAAGAAAAAGAAACTATGCCCAATGCCCGATGCCCGATGCCCAATTACCAAAATAATTATGAGTGCTTTTCGTGTAGGAATTGCTGGCCCGGTTGGTTCGGGGAAAACTGCTTTGCTTGATGCTTTGTGTAAGGCGCTGCGACAGCAGTACCAGATTGCTGTGGTGACTAATGATATCTATACTCAGGAAGATGCACAGTTTTTGGTTCGGAGTCAAGCTTTGGAGAGCGATCGCATTTTGGGCGTAGAAACTGGCGGCTGTCCCCACACAGCCATCCGCGAAGATGCTTCGATCAACTTGGTAGCTATAGAAGAGTTAGAACACAAGTTCACTGATTTAGATTTAGTCTTTGTCGAAAGTGGCGGTGACAATTTGGCGGCAACTTTTAGCCCGGAGTTGGTGGATTTGACAATTTATGTAATCGATGTGGCTGCGGGGGATAAAATTCCGCGCAAGGGCGGGCCGGGAATTACTAAATCGGATTTGTTAGTGATTAATAAAATAGACCTCGCGCCGTTTGTGGGAGCCGATTTGGGTGTGATGGAACGGGATGCTAAAAAGATGCGCGGGGAGAAACCTTTTGTTTTTACTAATTTGAAGACGAAGGATGGCTTAGCGTCGGTGGTTGATTTTGTGAAGCTGAATGTCGCCTAGGGCGATCGAATCTAGTATGATGGAAATCAGCCGTTTAATGATAACCAAGTAAGTTATGCTGAGTTGTGATGATGCAGCCAAATACTTTTTGGCTCAGGTAAGTGAAGATGCTGGCGATCTGATATCTAATCTCAAACTTCAGAAATTGCTTTACTATGCTCAAGGGTTTCATTTAGCTTTGTACGATGAACCGCTATTTCCTGAAGCGATAGAAGCATGGACTCACGGGCCGGTTGTTCCTGATTTATACCGTCACTATAAAAAGTATGGTGCTGGTTCAATTCCATGTCCTGAAGATATAGACTTTTCGATTTATGACGAAAAAACTAAGAGCCTACTTGATGAAGTTTACTCCGTGTTTGGGCAGTTTGCTGCATGGAAGTTACGCAACATGACGCAAGAAGAATATCCCTGGAAACTTGCCGCTCAAAATAGCGGTACAATTACTCATCAATCGCTTCAGGAATACTTCAAGACTCAACTCAATTTTGAAGAAGCAGTTTAAGGCAAATCAGCGCCAAGAAAAAAGAACCAAGATTTCAGCTAGGGAAACTGTTGATTTAGGGCCAGAGCAGCAGTCGCCTTTATTTTCTTTGCGATACATGAATAAAGATTACTCTCTTTCTCAATGTACAAAAGATGAAAAGGCAGCTTTTGCAGATACGCTCTACAAGTTAAGTCAGCTTACCTGGAGCCAGATTAATGCTTCTGGCCGTCACGGCTCTGGCTATGAGAAGATTGCTAAAAGTTCCATTAGAGTGGCTATTCCTAGCCATCTTAAGGATGATGTAAATTTTATTGCTTTTCGGTTTTGCGGGATGGCTCCGATGGTTGGTTATCGAGATGGGGCTGTGCTTTATATTATTTGGTTGGATAGAGACTTTACGCTTTACCCTCATTAAAAAATGTCTCGTTAAATTAGTAGCGATCGATGTCAAATTTGCGCTACTGACTCAACAATTCCCTGACCAAATTTGCCAAACGTTCCGCACTGTCTGTCACCGCTAAGTGAGCAGCAGCTTGAGACATTTTGGCCAAATATTCGGAATCTTTTAACAAATACAGCACTTTGCTTTGCAATACCTCTGCTGTGAGTTCGCTTTGACGGAATACTGCGGCGGCTCCTGATGCGGCAAATACTTCGGCATTAAATCTTTGGTGGTCGTCAGCAGCGTAAGGAAAAGGAATTAAAATAGAAGGTACTCCGGTAATAGCTAATTCTGTCAGAGCACTAGCGCCCGATCGACTAATTGCTATATTTGCTCGCTGCAACAAACTCGCCACATTGTCGTAAAATGGCATTGACAAATATTGCTCGTGCTTCAAACTCTCAGCATCCGGGTCATTATTTCCGGTGAGGTGAACTACCCAAGCACCAGCCTCAAACCAAGCCGGAGCACACTCGCGCACTAACTGATTGACTGCGACAGCGCCTTGAGAGCCGCCCATGACTAAAATTACAGGTACGCTGTCAGGAATTGGTAACTTTAGAGGTTGAGGGGCGAGGAATTGCGATCGCACCGGCGTACCAGCAACCACGGTTTTCGCGCGGGGTAAATGCTTGGCTGCTGCTGCAAATCCGATCGCCACAGCACTGCAAAAAGGACTGAACCACCGCGTCACCTTCCCAGGAATTGCGTTAGATTCGTGGAGAATCACCGGCAAACCCAAAGAGCGAGCCGCCAAAATTGCTGGTGCTGCGATGTAACCGCCGGTAGTAAACACTCCCTGAAAATTTCCTTCTTTGAGCAACTTTCGCACCTGAAGGATCGACCCGATCAGTCCGCCCAAAATGCGCGCTGTACCGAGTCCAAATCGCTGCTGAAAGCCTTCGACGGCGATCGTGTGGAGGGGGTAAAGTGATGAAACTAACTGCGTTTCCATGCGGTCTGGGACTCCCAGCCATTCGATGTGACAGTCGGCCAACTCGGCGGCGGTGGCGATCGCTGGAAATAAATGTCCTCCGGTACCGCTAGCTGCAACCAACAACCGCAGGGGGGCTTTTGTCAAGGTATTTGTCTCTTTTACAAGTTCCACAGGTCGATCGATTTTAGATTAGAGGTTTTAGACTATTATGCTTATTATTCCGGCAGTTTCAGCCAATTTTCAATCAGCCATCTAAAATTAGATTGTGCCGTGTCCCTCCTTCCGTTGTCAGTTTTCGTTGCAGGCGAACAATTGTCCGCGCCGCGACCCCTGACAAATAACCAAAGTATCATCTAATGCGTAATTTGTTGAATTTAGTGCCAAGTGTATCTCAGTATTTTTGCAGCCGTCGGGACGAAAAAGCCGATCGCCCGATCGTATTTGGTTTTAACGGCGGCCAGTCGATCGCTCAAATGTTGTTATGTTTAACAGTGGTAAGTGCTGGCGTGCTGCATCCGAGTGCTGTCAGGGCGATCGCAGCGACTCCCCAGGCGATCGTCGCCCAAACCCCAGCCAATGCCCCAGCCCCACTCACGAAACTGCTAACAGAAATTGACGCAGCAGCCAACCGGCGCGATATCAAAGCAGTAATGGCATTTTACAGCCAGAATTTTACTCATTCTGACGGATTAAACAGCCAAAGCATGGAAAAAGCTCTGATCCAACTCTGGCAGCGATATCCGAATTTGAATTACCGCACCGAACTCAAATCTTGGAAAACCGAAGGTAGCGCGATTATCGCTGAAACCATAACTACAATTGCCGGCACTCAGAAGCAGGATGGTAGAGAATTAAATCTCAAAGCTACCATCCGTTCTCAGCAGCGCTTTGAGGGTGAAAAAATAGTTAAACAAGAGATTTTAGCAGAACAAAATCAGATCAGTTCTGGTAAAAATCCTCCAACAATTCAATTGAATGTGCCGGAGCAAGTGAAGGTGGGCGAAGAGTACCATTTTGATGCCATTGTTCTAGAGCCGATCGGCAATGACATTTTAATCGGAACTATTTTGGAGGAACCAGTTAACGAAAAAACATTTTTCAAATCCGCAGAACTCGATCTAGATTTGCTGAATTCCGGGGGAATTTTTAAAGTAGGTAAAGCTCCGGCTACTCCTGAAAATCGCTGGATTTCAGCAGTTTTGATGCGACAAGGCGGAATTGCAATGGTTAGTGTGCGATTGCGGGTTGTCAAATAATAAAATAGGTGTTATGGGCATGGGGCATGGGGCATGGGGCATGGGGCATGGGGCATGGGGCATGGGGCATGGGGCATGGGGCATGGGGCATGGGGAATTGGGAATTGGGAACAACAGTCAACTAACAACTGACAACAGTCAACTAACAACTGACAACTGACAACAGTCAACTAACAACTGACAGCAGCCAACAGTCAACAGCCAACAGTCAACTGACAACTGACAAAAAATGATTTCTATCCAAAATCAAATTGTTTTCATTACGGGTGCGAGTAGCGGTATTGGAGCAGCCTGCGCCAAGATATTCGCGAAAGGTGGAGCCAAACTAATTTTAGCAGCCCGCCGTCTGGAAAAGCTCGATCGACTGGCAAGCGAACTTGTAGAGGCAAAATTGGTCGCATCGGCGAACGATATTTATTTGCTAGAATTGGACGTGCGCGATCGCCCGCAAGTCGAATCAGCGATAATTGCGCTCCCCGATGCCTGGAAAAACATCGATATTCTGATTAACAATGCCGGATTGAGCCGCGGTTTAGACAAACTGCACGAAGGCAACTTTCAAGATTGGGAAGAAATGATTGATACCAATGTGAAAGGCTTGCTTTACATGACTCGCTACATCGTACCGGGAATGGTCAGCCGAGGCCGCGGCCACGTAGTGAATATCGGCTCAATAGCAGGCCGCCAAGCTTACCCGAAAGGTAGTGTTTATTGCGCTTCCAAAGCAGCGGTGAGAGCGATTTCTGAAGGGTTGAAACAAGACCTTTTGGGAACAGCGGTGCGGGTGACGGAAATAGAACCGGGTTTGGTGGAAACAGAATTTAGCAATGTCCGGTTTCACGGCGATTCAGACAAGGCGAAGAATGTCTATCAAGGACTTACACCTTTGACGGCGGATGATGTAGCCGATGTAGTATATTTTTGCGCCACGCGATCGCCCCACGTCAATATTAGCGAAGTCTTGCTAGTTCCGACAGACCAAGCTACCGCAACTCTGGTTCATCGAAAAGAGTTTTGAGTTTTCAGCGGTAAGTTTCCGGATGGCGATGGAATTCTCAGGAAGCTTAATTGGTAGATGCACCCTGATTAATTAACTCCCGACCAATTTTGGCCGGGTTTTTTTTTGAGCGATCGCACATCCAGCCATAAATTCCCGCAAATTTTCCGAAACTGTCCCGAAAGAGGTGGGGTGCTACCGGAGACTCAATTAGTAGATGCACCCTGATTAATTAACTCCCGACCAATTTTGGCCGGTTTTTTTTTGAGCGATCGCACATCCAGCCATAAATTCCCGCAAATTTTCCGAAACTGTCCCGAAAGAGGTGGGGT